>JAOUPW010000464.1 GCA_029879665.1 Rhodospirillales bacterium
AGGGCGAAACCACCGAGAGAACTGCCCATCAACAGGATCAGAGTGCGCTGGTCGGCGACAATCAGGAATTCCGTCCCCACCCAGGTTCCGGGCAACAACAAAACGATCAACCCCCAGAAACGCTTGAACTGCCGGACTATCCCGCCCTGCCAAGCCTGCCACAGGTTGGAGAAGATGACCGGAACCAACATCAACGAAATGGCATTGGGGACGCCCAGGAACATGGCGAGAATCGAGGTTGCGACAAAAGGCAGACCAAGGCCGAATACGCCTTTGACCATCCCGCCTAGGAAGACGGCGCTCACGATAATCGCAAGATTGGCCGGCGAATATTCGACAACTCCCATTTTAAACCATTCCCGCCGACATGATCAGGCCCGCCAGAATTCCGGACAGGGGAGGAAGAAGAAGGGAGGATGAAAACCGTAGCGCCGTGAAACGCCATCCCATCAACGGAATTTCAAAGGCCATAACCCGGTGCAGGGCAAATACCGACCAGCCGGCGAGAAGGGCCGCCATCTGCGGAACCCCTGCTCCGGTTTTCATCAAGGCCACCACAAAGGGAAAAGACAGGACAGGGCCACCGGGGATGAAGCCACCGACGACGGAAGCAATTATGATTCCCTGCAGACCGGATTCCTTGCCGAGCCAGGAGGAAACCATCTCGCCGGGCAGGATGGCGCCCAGAAAACCCGCGGTCATCACGGCCATCAACACCCGAGGCAGGATCTTTATCAGTTGGGCCTTGGCGATTTTCAGGCCCTCCCGATGGAGATCTCCAGGCTTGGTATAAGCATATACGCCAAGCCCGATGGCCAGCAGCCAGAGGACAATGCTGGTGGTTACCATCTATCCGCTCCCCGTGCTGATGTGTTTTTCCATTTGGATGGGAATGCGGCGCGCAAGCATTCCCGCCAGGATCGGCAGCAGAGCGCAAGAGGCAAAACGGATCACTGTGAAGTCGCTTCCCAACAAGGGAATTTCCCAGACGATCATCCGCTGCACGCCCAACAGCGACCAGGCGCTCATGTAAGCCACCAGCGCGCCCCGTTCGGCGCCGCTGCTGTAAAGTGCGAGAACCAGGGGGAAAGAGGTCATCGGCCCGCCGGGAGTGACCATGCCGGCGAAACTGGAGATGATCAGCCCCTTGAGGCCGGATTTTTCACCCAGCCAGCGGGCAACCAGATTCTTCGGCACCAGCACCTGAACGAAACCGGCCAGCAACATCGCCGCCGCGATGCGCGGCGCGATGATCAGAATAAAATTAAGATTTTCGTGAAACACGGAGACAAAAACGTCTTCACCCTTGAGGCCGAGGCAGAAAAAACCGCTGAGCATCGCCAATAACGCAAAAAAAATGAAAGGCCGGAGGTTTCTGTCCTCCCGGCCTTTCACCAATTCGTCATTGTCAGGATTCATGCCACATGATCTCAGTCCTGGCCCAGCAGATGGGCCCATTTCTTATGGATTTTATCGCGAAGCTCGGGACTGGATTCGGCCACCGGGGGGAAATCGTCCTTCCAGTCGAAGGGCCGGCAGGCATCGATGATGGCGCGGGAATTGAAATTATCGCCTGCTTTCTTGCGCGGATCGAGGGCGCCGCTCCAGGCCTTGCGGATAATATCGATATCTTCGTCGGGATCGCATCGGGACGCCATCGCCCACAGCACGTCGAAGGTATTGGTCGGGTCGATATCATCATCGACGACAACGACGAACCGCCCCAGATAGTTGCCGGCATGGCAATTTGCTGCAAGCATGGCCGCCTGTTTGGAATGTCCTGGATATTTCTGTTCGATGGAAATGATGTTGAACAGTCTCCCGCCGCCGGCTTCATGACACCATACGCCCTTGACCCCCGGCAGACCGGCCTTTTCCACTTCGTCCCAGATCATCGCCGATTTGATGACGCATTTGCTGAAGGAATAATCCGACGGCGGCCGCCCCGGCCGCGCCATGGTCTGGATGGGATCATTACGGTAATAAACGCGCCGAACGCGGACTACCGGGTCTTCACGCACGGAACTGGCGTAATAACCGGTCCATTCGCCAAACGGCCCTTCCGGGCGGGCGTCATTGGGGATGATTTCGCCTTCTAGGACGATTTCCCCATGCGCCGGCATGGGCAACCCATGGATTTCGCTTTCAATAACATCGAAAGGCCGCCCCCGGTGACCGCCGGCGTGAGCAAATTCCGAGGTGCCGTATTCGACTTCGTTGCCGGCGGAAAGAAACAGCAGCGGATCGTGGCCGACGCTGATCAACACCGGACAGGGCTTGTCCTTGTTAAAATATTTTTCGCGGATCAGCCGTCCGTGTTTGCCGGGCGACATCCACAGCCCGACCGTATTCTTATCGTGGACCATTACCCGGTAGGTGCCAATGTTGACCCATTGGTCGTCAGGGTCGCGCATGATGATCAGATCGCCGGTGCCGATGTAGCGTCCCCCATCCAGCTCGTGCAGGAAGGGGACGGGAAATTTAAGTAGGTCCACGTCCTCATCCCGGTCCACGTTTTCAAGCAGCGGGCCATTTTTCACGGTATTGGCGGGTTGCTGTACGAACGTTTTCATGCGGTCCCGGTAGGCCTGGATCACTTCGGTCGCCGTTTCGGCGCCCTGAAAGCCCAGGGTCAGCGCCAACCGCCGGGGCGAGTTGGTCATGCCGGAAAGCACCCGCATCCCCTTGGGATAACCGGGAATATCCTCGAACAAAATGGCGGGTGGATTTTCCGGCCGGGCGTGGTAGATCATTTCCGCGACCGC
>JAOUPW010000465.1 GCA_029879665.1 Rhodospirillales bacterium
TCGCAATGTCGGCAGGGCCGTTATTTGGTTTTCGGGGCCTGCTTTTTCAGATCGTTCAGGCCATCGGAAACGCGGGAAGTGATCACTTCGGATGCTTCAGAGACGATCTCAGACGCCATATCCGTGAGCTCGCGCAGGTTGGCGACGGACTTTTCATAGGCGGTCTTCATGAAATCCACCTGCTGGGTCGCGGCGTCCTCGGGGGATTTGGATTTCGAGACCTTATCGAAGGCGTCGCGGGTTTCCTGCACGGAATCACTCAGGAACTCGACCTGATGCTGGGTCATGGCCTGGAAGCCTTCCATGGCCATGCGGTTTGCCGTCTCGAGGGCCGCGAAGTTTTGCCGCTGGACCGTCATCAGGGCTTCCAGGTCAACGGCAGGGGCCTTGTACTGCTCCGCCATTTTGGTGAACTCACCGAACATCTTTCCGGCATCGAAACCGGCCATGATCTTGGTGAAATCGAAGTTGAGAAAAGGATTACTGTTGGTGCTGGTTGCCATCATGACCTCCATGGGAAGGGTAAATTCGGGAATTTCCTGTTATGCTGCATAGCACAATCTGTAATGAATATGCGCGTTATC
Source organism: Rhodospirillales bacterium (assembly GCA_029879665.1). Taxonomy (GTDB): domain Bacteria; phylum Pseudomonadota; class Alphaproteobacteria; order Rhodospirillales; family JAOUPW01; genus JAOUPW01. Next base: position 585 of record JAOUPW010000465.1, read on the forward strand.
TGGCAATATGTCAAGAAAAAATGCTGCAGTGCACAAAAATGAAAAAATGTGGAAAAGCCTGTGGAAAAAAAGCCTTTCCAGACCGGTGGCCAGCTTCGGCCTTCTAGCCGGCCAGTTGGCGGGAGCGGGCGGCGGCGGCGGCGATGGCCCGGTTCACCAGGGGCTGCCAGCCGTCTTCGGCCATGAGGATTTTGAGAGCTTCGGCGGTGGTGCCGCCGGGGCTGGTGACGTTCCGGCGGAGAAGATCGGGCGGGTCTTCGGAACAAGCAAGCAATTCGCCGGCGCCGGAAACCGTGACCCGGGCCAGCCTTTCGGCAAGGTCCCGGGGCAGGCCGGCATCGACCCCGGCCTGGGCCAGACATTCCACCAGCAGAAAAACATAGGCCGGGCCGCCGCCGGATAAAGCCGTCACGGCATCCAACAGCCCTTCATCCTCGACCCAGTGCACCTCGCCCACCGCTTCGAGAAGGCCGTGACAGAGCTGTTGCCGTTCCGGTCCGACCCGGGCGTTGGCGCAGGCGACGGTGATGCCACGGCGGATGGCGGCGGGTGTGTTGGGCATGGCGCGCACGACGGCGGCATCCGCACCGAGAAGGGATTCAAAGGACATGAGATTTTTGCCGGCGGCGATGGACAGGAACACGGTCGCGCCTTCGGCGAACCGCTTATAGGCCGGCGCCACATCGTCCATTGCCTGGGGTTTGACCGCGAAGATCACCACATCCGGGCAAAAGCCGGGGGGAATCCGGTCGACAGCCTCAAGGGCCCGGATGCCGGTCCGATCCGCCAAAAGCCTTGCGGTTTCCGGGTTTGGCTCGATGGCGGCGATGTTTTCCGCAGGTGTGCCCTGTGCCAACCAGCCCTCAAGCAGGGCTCCCCCCATCTTGCCGCCTCCGGCCAGAAGCAGCGTGACGGCCATGGCCGCCTTACGCCTCGCCAACGGTGTCGAACATGGCGGCGGTCAGGGCATCGGTTGCCGTCTTGCCGCCCCAGATCACGAATTGAAAGGCGGGATAAAAGCGTTCGCATTCATCGATGGCGGTATCGACCAGATCTTCCATCTGCTCGACGCTGGGGCCAAAGGATCCGCGCAAGGGCAGGGCGTGACGGTACATGGGCAGGCCTTCGTCATTCCAGATGCTGAAATGCCCCATCCACATTTTCTCGTTGACCAGGGCCAGCAGTTCATGAACGGCCTGTCTCCGTTCCGCAGGAACCCGCATGTCGAAGGCGCAGGTGAAATGCATGGCACCGGCCTGTTCGTTCCAGGCGAAATGGAGACTGAAATCACACCAGTGCCCGGGCACCTGGACCGCCATTTCCTGATCGTTGCTGCGGTCGAACAGCCAGTCGTTGGCGCTGACCACCTGTTCGATGATGTCCATGGGTTGAATATCCAAAGAGTTTGATGATTGGCTGATTTCCCTCATGACCTACCCTCCGAAAGTCCCAAAAAATTAAACTGCACGACAGAATCACGCTTCATCTGGGGTTATAAGGTCAAAACCACTAATAATGGTATAATGCACGAGATATTGTAGTTATTGCTTAGCGCCCCACTAGGTTTAGCATGTCAAAAGGCGTGCACCTACGCAAGCCAGGAGTTGGGGAACGAATTGATTTGTTGTGGATAAATCAAGCGGGACGGCCCCGGGAAGGAGAGCGCGGGAGATCGTCCGTCAGGTGCGTTAGGAAGGGGGGGCGAGCGAAAGGGCTTCAGGGCTTGGCCGTCCGCCCTTTCGTGGTCTTTGCCCCTTTTTTGAGCGCGGATTCCAGCTCATGGACCCGTTTCTCAAGCTTTTCCTGCTCGGCGCGGGCCTTGACGGCCACGGCTTTGATGGCTTCGAACTCATCGCGGCGGACAAGTTCGGCTTCGGAAAGCAGGCGATCGAGTTGTTGGCGAACAAGAGATTCGATCTCGTCCTTGATGCCGGACATGGCGGAAGCGGCGCCGCCCGCGACACGGGCCAGGTCATCGAGAATCCGGTTGCTGGTCTGCATGGTTCGGGTCCCTAAAAATGGTAGGATAGCGTCCATTATGAGGGGCCGGGCGGCACTTCGCAACCGCAGGGGGCCCGCCGCTTGCCGGGGCCGCCGGGCGGTCCTATAAGAAACCAGCCTGGGCCCGCCCCGCTCAAGGATGTAAAGGAAGCATACCCATGTACGTGGTAACCGGCG
>JAOUPW010000029.1 GCA_029879665.1 Rhodospirillales bacterium
CGGGCGCCGGGTTGTCCGGGTACATGGTGCCACCGATGCCATGACGTCTTTATTGAAAAGTTTCATTGCGAATTACGACGGCGACTCTTTGGTATTGATTGAGGCCGGTGAGCTGGGCAGCCGGTCTTCCTTGCGCCGTCTGTTCGAGCAGGCGAAGACGGCGGCGGCGCTGCCGTGTTACAGCGATACGCCGCGCAGCCTTGGCGGTGTCATCGCTGAGTCCCTGTCGCAACACGGACTCACCGCCGCGCCCGACGCGTTGAATTTTTTACGCGAAAACCTGGGTGCCGACCGCGGAGTGACCCGGAACGAACTTGAGAAGCTTTCGATTTACATGGCAAGCGGATCCGGCGGCTCAACAACCGTGACCCTCGATGACGCCCGCGCCGCCGTTGGCGACAACGCGGCGACGTCTTTGGATGAAATTGTATATGCCGCCCTGGGCGGTGATCGCGGCGGCATGGACCGGTCTCTCGCCCGTGCCTTCGGCGAAGGGGTGACGGCTGTCAGTGTGCTCAGGGCGGCGGCCCGTCATCTGCAGAGATTGATTCTGGCCCGGGGACTGATCGATGGCGGACGCTCTCCTGAACAGGCCATGGCGGCGTTGCGACCGCCGGTGATTTTTTTGTTTTCCGACCGCTTTCGCGCCCAGCTGGGCCGGTGGTCCCGAAGCCGGCTTGCCCAGGCCCTGGACCTGATCACCGAAGCCGAGCTGCAGTGCAAATCTTCGGGCCCGCCGCCGGAGGCCGTGTGCGGACGGGCGCTGATGAGGGTTGCGCAGTCCGCTGGGCGCGGACGATAAGTGCCTTCGGATGGGTGCGGGCTTCTATGGCCCGATTCAATTAATTATTACGAAACCGTAATGAACTAGGCGCCGCTCCCCTTCTTGCCGCCGCTCAAGCGGAGAAGCAAATCATCAAGCTGCTCCAAGGACTTATAGTTGACGACCAGGCTTCCTTTGCCCTTGTGGTCGCGGATCTCCACCTTCATACCCAGCGAATTACTCAGGTCCCGCTCCAAGGCCAGGGTATCGGCGTCCTTGCCCGATCCCCCAGGGGCCGCCTTGCCCGAGACACCTTCCTGGGTCAGCCGCTCCGTCTGGCGCACGTTTAATCCCCGCTTCACGACCTGCAGCGCCAGTTCCAGGGGGTTGGGCGCGTTGAGCAGGGCACGGGCATGCCCGGCGCTCAGATCGCCCCGCTCGAGCATGGCCTTGACCGCGTCGGGCAGATTCAACAGGCGCATCATGTTGGCCACGTGGCTGCGGCTTTTTCCCATAACCTTGGCCAGGTCTTCCTGGGTGTGGGAAAACTCTTCCGTCAGCCGCGCGTAGCCCCGGGCTTCGTCCAGGGGCGAGAGGTCCTGGCGCTGCAGGTTCTCCACCAGTGCGATTTCCAGGGTTTCCTTGTCATCCAGATCCTTGATGACCACCGGAACCTGATGGACCCGCGCCTGTTGAGCGGCACGCCAGCGGCGTTCCCCGGCAACGATTTCATATTCATTGGCGATGTCGGGATGGCGCCGCACCAGCAGCGGCTGCAGCACGCCCTTCTCGGCAATAGACTGCGCCAGCTCCCTGATGTGTTCGTCGTTCATTGAATGCCGGGGCTGATAGCGCCCCGGATGCAGGTGCTCAATGGGAACTTCCTTGGTGGAGCGCAGCTTATCCAGCTCGGCGTAGTCGGACGAGTCGTCGCCCAGCAGAGAAGAGAGTCCGCGGCCGAGATTCGTGCGCTTGGCTTCCTCGGCGATCATATGACACCTCGGGAAACCGGGGCGCTGCGGGCAATGCGGGCGGCCTGGGCTAACTGGGCCGAATGGCGTTCGCGCTGCAGAATTTCTCCGGCAAGGCTGAGGTATGCTTTCGAGCCCGCGCACCTCATGTCATAGACCAGTACCGGCCGCCCGTGGGACGGCGCCTCGGAAACGCGGACGTTGCGGGGAATCACCGTTTCGTAAACTTTGTCGCCAAAATATTCGCGCACGTCGCTTTCCACCATATCGGACAGGTTGTTGCGCCGGTCGTACATGGTCAGAACGATCCCCTGGATTTCAAGCCCTGGATTAAATGCTTTTTTGACCCGCTCAATGGTTTTAACCAGATAGCTAACCCCTTCCAGGGCAAAGAACTCACATTGCAGGGGCACCAGCACCGCCTGCGCCGCGACCAGGGCGTTGACGGTCAAAAGACCCAGAGCCGGCGGACAGTCGATCAGGACGTAATCATAGTTCTGGGCCCCGCCCTCAACCGCCTTCTTCAGGCAGTACTCCCGCTCCTCCACATTCACCAGTTCGATTTCCGCGCCCGAGAGGTCCATGCCGGAAGGTACAATATGCAGGCCGGGAATGGCTGTTTCCTGGGCCGCGGAATCCAGGGAGTCATTGCCGATTAGCACCTGATAGGAGCTATGGGCCCGGTCCCGGCGCGCGATGCCCAGGCCGGTGCTGGCGTTGCCCTGGGGATCCAGGTCAACCAACAGAACGGTCTTGCGCACGGCGGCCAATGCCGTGGCCAGGTTGATGGCGGTGGTGGTTTTCCCGACTCCGCCCTTCTGGTTGGCGACGGCGATGATGCGGGGCGTACGGGCTTCACCGGTGGCGTTAAGGGCCTGACTGGTCATGGTGGAGGGCGATCCTTTGTAACCTCAAGATGGTCCCGGAAGGGTCCGAACGGCTTGGAATGCGTTCCGTACTTATACTCCATTTTTTACCGGCCCGGGTCAATTCTTCTTCTGCTTTTTGGCCTTTCAAGAATAAGGCCGTGCCCTTAGCGTTCAAAATCATGGACGTATACGTAAGTAGTTTTTCCAGCGGGGCGCAGGCCCGGGCGGTGATCGCATCCGCTTTCGGCCCGGAGAAGGATTCGATCCGCTCCCGGTGAATCTTGGCCCCGGCCCCGGTGACCCGGTTGACCTCCGCCAGAAAAGCACATTTCCGCTGATCGCTTTCGATCAGATGGACGGTGAGGCCGGATGGGGAATCCTGGGCCATAATCGCCAGAACCAGGCCCGGAAATCCCGCCCCGCTACCAAGATCGACCACGTTTTTCGCGCCTTTCGGCAACAGGGGAAAGAGCTGGGCCGAATCCAGCATATGCCGCCGCCACAGGTCAGGAAGCGTAGCGCCCCCTACCAGATTGACTGTTTTCTGCCATTTTTCCAGCAGCTCCCCATAGGTTTCCAGGCGCGCGAGAACTTGACCGGAAACCCCGGTCTGGGTCTGGAAATCGTGCCGCGTCAGGATCGTTCCGGGCTCCAATTGTTTCACGTGAAACATTACGCTGTCAGGCGATCGTTGCGTCTGCGGACATGGGCAAGCAGCGCCGTCAGGGCCGCCGGCGTGACACCGGAAATTCTTGCCGCCGCGCCCAGTGTGGCGGGCTGGACCTGAGCCAGTTTCTGGCGCACTTCGTTGGAAAGGCCGGGGATGGTATCGTAGGCGAGGGTGGAGGAAAGCTCCAGGGATTCGTCCCGGCGAAAAGCTTCAATATCCGCTTCCTGCCGCGTAAGGTAGCCGGCATAGCGGGCGTCGATTTCAAGCTGCTCGGCCACTTCCGGAGAAAATCCACCCAGATCGGGCCAGATGGCCGCCAGGCGGTTAAGGTCGATCCCCGGGAAAGCCAGCAGGTCCCTGCCCCGTCGCCGAACCCCGTCCAGATTGATATGGAGGCCGTGACGGCGCAGTTGGGACGGACTGGCGTGAATGGCATCCAGGGCAGCAACAGCCTGATGCAGCTGTGATTTCTTTTCCGAAAAGACGCGGGCCCGGGGGGCCGAAACCATTCCGTAGGCGATCCCTTTGGGGGTCAGGCGCTGATCGGCATTGTCGGCTCGGAGCCGGAGCCGGTATTCAGCCCGGGAAGTAAACATGCGGTAAGGTTCCGCCGTTCCCTGGGTAACCAGATCGTCGATCATCACACCGATATAGGCCTCGGCACGGTTCAACACAAACGACCGCGCTCCCCCATCGCGGGCCGATACGCCCCCGGCAAGAAGCGCGGCGTTGACCCCGGCCATGAGTCCCTGGGCGGCGGCCTCTTCGTAGCCGGTGGTGCCGTTGATCTGCCCGGCAAGGAACAGCCCCGGCACACGACGGGTCTCCAGGGACGGGCCCAGCTCCCGGGGATCGACAAAATCGTATTCGATGGCGTAGCCGGGCCTGAGCATTACCGCCCTTTCGAGGCCGGGAATGGTCTTGAGCAGAGCCAGCTGAACATCTTTAGGCAGGGAGGTGGAGATGCCGTTGGGATAAACCGTGGGATGATCAGGTCCTCCGGGCAGGCCTTCGGGCTCCAGAAAAATCTGATGACGGTCACGGCCTTCAAAGCGCACCACCTTGTCCTCGATGGACGGGCAGTAGCGCGGGCCCGTACCTTCGATCTGGCCCGAAAAAAGCGGCGCCCGATCCAGGTTGGCCCGGATCAGATCGTGGGTCGCGGGCGTGGTTCCGGTGATCAGGCAGCTGATCTGAGGCGTCTCGATCCGCCCGGTCAAAAAGGAAAAGGGCACCGGCGGATCGTCGCCGGGCTGAACCTCCAGTCCGGCCGAGTCGATGGTCCGCCCGTCAAGACGCGGCGGCGTTCCGGTTTTCAGTCTTCCAAGCGAAAACCCTAATCTTTTCAATGTATAAGCAAGTCCGATGGCGGGCTTATCACCGACCCGGCCAGCGGGAATCTGGGTTTCTCCCACATGAATCACGCCGCGAAGGAAGGTTCCGGTGGTGACCACTACGGCCCGGGCCGAAAGGAGCTCGCCGTCACCGGTACGGACCCCGCTCAACATGCCGCTGCGATCAAACAGAAGATCCTCCGCTCCACCCGCCCGCAGGGTAAGGCCGGGCTGTTCGGCCAGAAGAGACTGCATGGCGTTGCGATAGAGGCTTCGGTCGGCCTGGGCCCGGGGGCCGCGCACCGCCGGGCCCTTGGTCCGGTTGAGCATGCGAAACTGGATTCCGGCCCGATCGATGACCCGACCCATGAGGCCATCCAGGGCGTCCACTTCCCGGACCAGCTGGCCCTTGGCCAGACCGCCGATGGCCGGATTGCACGACATTTCCCCGATGGTCTCGATCCGATGGGTAAGAAGAAGGGTGTCCGCGCCCAGGCGCGCCGCGGCCGCAGCCGCCTCGCAACCGGCGTGGCCGCCGCCAATCACAATGACGTCGTAACGGAGTTTAGTCATGCTCGAAGACATGGGCCGGAATTTACGGAGGGTAAGTGCGGAAGTCAATCCAGGCCCTTAAAAGGTGAGCCCGTTTCACGTGAAACAAAAGGGCTCCCGGAAGCTACTTACCGATACAAAAATCCCTGAAGATTACATCCAGCAAATCTTCCACATCGATGCGACCGGTAATGCGGCCCAACTCCCGCGCCGCCAGCCGCAGATCCTCGGCCGCCAACTCCGGCCCCTCATGGCCGGACGAAAAGGCCCCCGCCGCCCGAGCCAGCGCAGACCGGCATTCTTCCAAAGCTTCCCGGTGGCGGGCGCGGGTAATCAAGGGATCGTCACCTTTCGACTCGAACCGCAGGGCAAGGGCGGCCTCCAGGGCCGCCATCAAATTCTCGACCCCCTCCCCGGTCCTGACCGACATCACCACCCTGGGGACCGCCGCAAAACCGGGAAGCGGGTCAGGAGCGCCCACATCACACAAGTCGCATTTGTTAAGCACAATCAAGGCCGCACCCGTCATCTGCTCAAGGGTCCGGGGGTCGGGCTCCAGACACTGGGAGGCGTCCAGCACTACCAGCTTAAGGTCTGATGCTTCGGCTTTTTTCAGGGCCCGGCGCACCCCTTCCCGTTCAACCTCATCACTGCTGTCCCGAAGCCCGGCGGTGTCGGCGACGACCAAAGGGTAGCCTGCCAGATCCAGGTGAACCTCGATCACGTCCCGGGTGGTGCCCGCCGTTTCCGAAACAATGGCCGCGTCCCGTTTGGCAAGCAGGTTCAACAGGCTGGACTTGCCTGCGTTGGGCGGACCCAGAATGGCCATGTGCAGGCCGTCGCGAAGACGCTCCCCCCGATGACCGTCCGCCAGATGGCGGGAAATCTCTCCTTGAAGCGCAGTAATTTCACCCACGACACGCCGCTCAAGATCATCGGGAATCTCTTCATCGGAAAAATCGATGGTCGCCTCGAAATGGGCCAGGGCCGTGAGCAAGCGCGCCCGCCAGCTCTCATATAGCCGGCCCAACTCTCCCTGCATTTGTCTAAGTGCTTGTTTTTGTTGCGCTTTTGTATCCGCATCGATCAAATCGGCAAGGCCTTCCGCCGCTGTCAGATCCAGCTTGCCGTTTTCGAAGGCGCGCCGGGCGAACTCGCCGGGCCGGGCCAGCCGCAACCCGGGGCATTTTCCCAAAACTTCGATCAGGTCGGCGGTAACAGCGCGGCCGCCGTGAATATGAAACTCGGCCACGTCCTCGCCGGTGGCACTGGCCAGCGCCTCAAACCAGAGCACCAGCCCGTGGTCGATCAGCTCCGAAGTCTGCGGATCGCGCAGCCGGGCCCGTACCGCCCGGCGCGGGGCGGGACGCGCACGACCGGTCAGCCGATCCAGGGCGGGGCCGGCGCCCGGGCCGGAAACGCGGATCACCGCAAGGCCGGCCCGGCCCGGTGCCGTGCTGAGGGCAAAGATGGTATCCACTGTCATCGTGGTTCGTGCGCGGGTACCGGGCGTTCAGTCTTCAGAAGTCAACATCAGGCGCGGAACCCGTTCGCCTTTCTCAACATGTTTGGTCAGAATTTCATCCACGTCCTCGCGGGTCTCGAAACGGTACCAGATTCCTTCCGGATAGATCACCACGGCAGGGCCCAACTCGCAACGATCGAGACAGCCCGACGAATTGATGCGCACGCCCTCGAAGCCCATCTCCTTGGCCCGGGCCTTCATGTAATCGCGCAGCTTGACGGACCCTTTGTGGGCGCACGAACCGCGCGGATGACTTTCCTGGCGTTGGTTGGTGCAGCAAAAAACATGGCAGGTGTAATAAGGCCGGGGGTCTTCATTCATTCCGGTCGTTCCCGATGGTCTAGGGTTGAACAAACTGTGTCCGGGGGGTTGCATTGAGGACGGTTATTCACAAAGTAAGCCACCAGGGGGGCCGCCGCAACGCCCCCCGCGCGCGCGACGTTACAAAACCCCCGACCGGAAAGGCGCCCCCCATGTCCAGCAACCGGCTTGCCGACGAAACGAGCCCCTACCTCCTGCAACACAAAAACAATCCCGTGCACTGGCAGCCCTGGGGGCCGGAAACCCTGGCGGCGGCGCAAAAGGAAAACAAGCCGATTCTGCTTTCGATCGGATACGCCGCCTGTCATTGGTGCCACGTCATGGCGCACGAAAGTTTCGAGGACGAAGCCATCGCCCAGACGATGAACGAGCTGTTCATCAACATCAAAGTCGATCGCGAGGAACGGCCCGACCTGGATGCCATCTACCAAACGGCCCTCGGCCTGCTCGGCGAACACGGCGGCTGGCCGCTGACCATGTTCCTGACCCCGGCGGGCGAACCGTTTTGGGGCGGCACTTATTTTCCGGCAACGGCGAAGTTCGGCCGCCCCGGCTTCCCCGACGTCCTCAGAGGCATCGCCAACACCTACCGAACCGAAAACGACAAGGTCCTGCAAAACGTCACCGCCATAAAGGACGCCATGGTGCAAATGTCCCGTCCCGAAAGCGGCAACGGTCTCAGCATTGACCGCCTGGACGAGACGGCGGCGATGGCGCTGGGCGCCGTCGACAGGCACCGGGGCGGCACCCAGGGCGCGCCAAAGTTTCCTCAGGTTTCCTTCTTTCGGTTTTTGTGGCGCACCTTCAAACGCACCGGCAACCCGGACTTCAGGGACGCGGTAACCGTAACTCTCGATCACATTTGCCAAGGCGGAATTTACGATCATCTGGGCGGCGGTTTCGCGCGCTATTCCACCGACGGGGAATGGCTGGCGCCGCATTTTGAAAAAATGCTTTACGACAACGCGCTGCTGATCGACCTCATGTGCGAGGTCTGGCGCGATACCCATAGTCTGCTGTACCAAACCCGCATCCGCGAAACCATCGACTGGTCTTTGCGCGAAATGAAAGTGGACGGCGGCGACGGAACCTGCGCCTTCGCCAGCGCCTATGACGCCGACAGCGAAGGAGAAGAAGGAAAGTTCTACGTCTGGTCGGAAAAAGAAATAGACGCCTGCCTTGGCGAAAACGCCGCCGCGTTTAAAGCCGCCTATGACGTGAGCGCCGGCGGCAACTGGGAAGGCAAAAATATTCTCAACCGCTCCCGCCGCCCTGATCCTGAATCTCCGGAAATGGAAAGCCTGCTTGCCGCATGCCGCGCCAAGCTTCTGGCGCTGCGCGGCCATCGGCCCTGGCCCCTGTGGGATGACAAAGTGCTGGCCGACTGGAACGGGTTGATGATCGCGTCCCTTGCACGGGCCGGCATGGTCTTCGATGTGCCCGAGTGGATCGCCGCCGGGGAGGCTGCCTTCGCCTTTATCCTGCGCACCCACGGCGACGGCGAGCGGCTTTACCATTCCTGGCGGAACGGACGCCGGCGCGGACGGGCCGTGCTCGATGATTACGCCAATCTCAGCCGGGCCGCCGTGGCGCTTTTTGAAGCCACCGCCAAACCCGAATACCTGGCCCAGGCGGAGGCCTGGGTGAAAACCGCCAACCGGCATTATTGGGACGATGAACGGGGCGGATATTATCTATCCGCCGACGACACGGATGACGTCATCGTCCGCTCCAAGACGGCGGCCGACAACGCAACCCCATCGGGCAACGGAACCCTGGGCGGTGTTCTGGCGCGCCTCTACGCCCTGACCGGCAACGAAGAACACCGTGACCGGGCCGAGGCTCTAATCCGCGCCTTTTCCGGCGGCACGGCCCAGCACCTTGTCAACCAGCCGGAAACTTTGAACGCTTTCGGCCTGCTGGACAGGCCGGTGCAGGTGGTGATCGTCGGCGACGGGGCAGACGCGAATGCCCGGGATCTGTTCCGGGCCGCCGCCGTAGCCCCGGGGGCCAACCGGACCCTTCAGCGGGTTCCGCGCGATGCCGAGTTGCCCCTCGGCCATCCCGCTCAAGGCAAGGGAGAGGTGGTCGGCAGGGCCGCAGCCTACATTTGCATCGGGCCCCGATGCGGCCTGCCGATGACCGACGCCGATCAGCTGCGCCGGGAACTGGCCGCGCTGTAGCCACCCGGAAAACGGGCATTGCCGCATGCGCAGGGATTGGATATAGACAGATACCGTCCGGGACACGAGCCCGGAACAAAACACTCAACTCACATCCTGGGAGCGACCATGACCAAAGCATTCCGTTTTTACGAAACCGGCGGCACCGAGGTCCTTAAATGGGAAGACGTCGAAATCGACGCCCCCGGCAAAGGCGAAGTCCTGATCCGCCAGGCCGCCGTCGGTCTCAACTACATCGACGTGTATCATCGCGCGGGCCTGTATCCGCTTCAGCTGCCGTCCGGCATCGGCGTCGAAGGCGCCGGCGTTGTCGAAGAGGTCGGGCGCGGGGTCAAGGAATTCAAAAAAGGCGATCGCGTCGCCTACATGGGCGGACCCCTTGGCGCTTATTCGGAAGAACGGATCATGCCCGCCAACCGCCTGGTCAAGCTGCCCAAGGAAATCGATTTTGAAACCGCCGCCGCCATCATGCTGCAGGGATTGACCGCCCACATGCTGATCCGGAAAGTCTACAAGGTAAACAAGGGCGACACCGTGCTCTTCCATGCCGCTGCCGGCGGGGTTGGGCTGATCGCCTGCCAATGGCTGAAACATCTCGGCGTCAAGGTGGTGGGCACGGTCGGTTCGGAAGAAAAGGCCAAACTGGCCAAGCGTCACGGGTGCACCTGGCCGGTCAACTACCGCAAGGACGATTTTCTCGAAACGGTTAAAAAGGTAACTAAGGGCAAAGGCGTGCCCGTAGTGTACGACAGCGTCGGCAAAGACACCTTCATGAAATCCCTCGATTGCCTAGCGCCCCGCGGCATGCTGGTAGTTTTCGGCAACGCCTCGGGCCCGGTCGACAATTTCAACCTGAACCTGCTCACTCCCAGGGGATCGCTCTACGTCACCCGGCCAACCATCATGAATTACACCTCCGACCGCGATGAAATGGTGAAAGCCACGCGGGAATTGTTCAAGGTTGTGAAATCAGGCGCGGTCAAGGTACGCATCGGACAGGCCTACGCCCTGAAAGACGCGGCGCAGGCGCACAAGGATCTCGAAGCGCGCAAGACCACCGGCTCTACCGTCCTGCTGCCCTGATTCAAGCTCAAGCGAAAGGCTTGCCCTCGGCCCTTTGGGCCGGGGGTTTTTTT
>JAOUPW010000466.1 GCA_029879665.1 Rhodospirillales bacterium
ACGGCGGATCGGAGTGTATCATGCCCGTTCAGCGCTACTGCTCTTCGAATTATCAAAGGAATTCAATTCCGCAACAGGTGAAACTGATGAAAAAACTGATTTTTGTTTGCATGACCATGGTCCTGGTGACCCCGATTTTCACTTCCCCGACCGTATTTGCGGCCGGTAACGCCGCCGCCGGCAAGGCTAAAGCTGGTGCTTGTGTCGGTTGCCACGGCGCTGGCGGTAACAGCGTCAATCCCGCCTGGCCAAAACTGGCTGGCCAGAACCCGGGCTATATTGCCAAGCAGCTGGCCGACTTCAAGAGCGGCAAGCGCAAGGAGCCGATGATGCTGGGCATGGTCATGGGCCTGAGCAAGGCCGACATGGCTAACATTGGCGCCTATTATGCCGAGCAAAACATGACCACCATCGGTGCCACCAACAAGGCGCTGGCTGAAGAAGGCGAGAAAATCTATCGTGGCGGCATTACCAAGACCGGCGTTGGTGCCTGCATGGGCTGCCACGGGCCGGCTGGAAAGGGAATCGCACCGAATTACCCGGCGGTTTCCGGTCAGCACGCTACCTACGCTGAAAAACAGCTACTGGCATTCAAGAAAGGCGATCGTGCCAATGATAATAATGTCATGCAGGGCATTGCTTTCAGTATGTCAGAGCGCCAGATCAAAGCAGTGGCGGCCTATATGCAGGGGCTGAAATAAGCGTATTTTTTGCCTGATAATTAAGCAATCATCAAAAGGCCGGTTTTTACCGGCCTTTTTCTTTGTTTCTTTACAAACAATGGTCGATGGCTAGACGGGTCCGCCTCGGCGGTAATTGCCACCTGCCGTCGTGCGCCTGTCGCAAGCTGCCCAACTACGTCGACTGCCGTTTTTTGACGGTCGAAAATCTCCCTCCGTATCCCCCGAACGGCCATGTATATTCATAATAAACAAGAACTTATGAATTTCTGGCAACTTTGGCACGGCTATTGCTTTTACTTTCTGTAACAACAAGTGGCGGAACCCGGTTCCGATACCAACCCGCAAGGGACATGAGGAAAGTAACATGCTGAGCCATATCGTCAATCTAGTAAGTGGGTACCAGGACTGTAACGGCATACGCCCGAACCTGGTGTACATGAACGAGACCCACTACGCCTACCTGCGTGAAGAGCTGCCGGGTGTGCGCGATCACATGGACCTGGTGTCCATCCTCGGCGTCGATATCGCCCTGAGCGAAGAAGCGATTCAACCCAGTGTCGCTACCGTCCGCTTCGGAGACGAGAATATCCTCGTGAGTTAGACAGAATTTGTGTGTGGGGTACACAGTTCAGGGCCGAATCCTTTTCGGCCCTTTTTTTTGCTATTCGCTTGTATAATTATAGCTTCAAAAATACCTTTTTCGCGGCAGCAATGGTGAATTCGATATCTTCATCGCTGTGCGCAGCGGAAACAAAGCCCGCCTCGAATGCTGACGGAGCCAGGTAGACGCCTTCATCAAGCATGCCATGAAAAAATGTTTTAAAACGCTCGACATCACAGGTCATGACCTGGGAAAAACGGCTGACTGACTGCTGGTCGGTAAAAAACAGGCCAAACATCGCGCCTACCGACTGGGTCGTCAGCGCTACGCCGGCTTCATCGGCCGCCGCCTGTAATCCGGCAGTCAGTTTTTCAGTCTTTTGGCCCAGGGCTTCGAAAAATCCGGGTGCCGAAATCGCTTTCAGGGTCACCAGTCCGGCCGCCATCGCCACCGGGTTGCCGGACAGGGTGCCGGCCTGGTAGACCGGTCCATCGGGAGCGATCTGGTTCATGATGTCGGCGCGGCCGCCAAAGGCGCCCACCGGCATGCCGCCGCCAATCACCTTGCCCAGTGTTGTCAGGTCCGGCCGAATACCGAAGTGGGCCTGCGCACCGCCGAGGGCCACGCGAAAACCGGTCATCACTTCGTCGAAAATCAGTACGGCGCCACTGCTATCACAGGCCGAGCGCAACGCTTCGAGAAAGCCCGGCTGCGGCGGGATGCAGTTCATGTTGCCGGCCACCGGCTCGACGATGACGCAGGCGATCTCGTGGCCGACTTCGGCGAACACCTGTTCGATTTGTTCAATATTGTTGTATTCGAGCGTCAGCGTATACGCTGCCAGTTCCGGCGGCACGCCGGGCGAGGTCGGTACGCCCAGGGTCAGTGCGCCGGAGCCGGCCTTGACCAGCAGTGAATCCGAATGCCCGTGATAACAGCCTTCAAACTTGATGATCTTGTTGCGACCAGTGAACCCGCGTGCCAGCCGGATGGCGCTCATGGTCGCCTCGGTGCCGGAGCTAACCATGCGCACCTTGTCCATGGACGGCACCAGCGAGCACACCAGCTCAGCCATTTCTGTTTCCGCGCGCGTTGGCGCGCCAAAGCTGAGACCGCGAGCGGCAACTTTTTGTACTTCGGTGATTACATCGTCATGCGCATGACCCAGGATCATTGGTCCCCAGGAACCGACATAATCAACGTAGTGGTTCTGGTCTTCATCCCAGACGTAGGCGCCCTTGGCGTGGTGAATAAATACCGGGTCGCCACCGACGCCCTTGAATGCGCGTACAGGGGAGTTGACGCCACCCGGGATCACTTTGCTGGCGGTTTTGAAGTATTCGCTGGAATGATTGCTCATTTTAATTCCTGTTGGATTGAACTGGTTAAGACGGGTTGCTGAATAATTGGCTAAAAGCGGTTGCGGCAGCCAGCGGGTCGTTTGCCTGGTACACACCGGTAATGACAGCCAGCG
>JAOUPW010000467.1 GCA_029879665.1 Rhodospirillales bacterium
GAAGAAAAGCCAAAGTAGCATGCAATTAGAAATTCAGGTTTAAATGAATTTTTCTGTGCATAATTATTTGATATTTACACATTGCACGCACACGTTATCCACATTCTTATGCACACACTATAAATTTTACTTTGATCCCAAGGTATTGTTATTTCCAACGTGGCCAAATCCTTTCAAGATTCATTTAAGACATGTTTTTGATTAATGAACGGAATCACCGGAAGGCCGGGAGTCGAATTTCCCACTCAGGATTTGATGCCTGACATTGACTTGCCGGGCCTGGACGTTTAAATGGATTCAGCATGCAACTGTCGGCAAGACCTAAGAAATCTAATTGTAATCATTAAAGATTTCGCTTTTTTGAAAAAGGCAAACCCATGGCACCCGGCAACCGCCCTCTTTCTCCGCATCTTCAGATTTACCGGCCCCAGATCACGTCGATCCTCTCCATTCTCCACCGGCTTACAGGGATTATCCTGGCCGGGGGCGCCGTGTTGCTGACCTACTGGTTGGCGGCGGGGGTTTACGGACCCGATGCATTTGCCCGTGCGCAGAGTTTCATGGCCTCCATTCCCGGAAGGTTTCTTTTGCTGGGGTGGACGTTTTCGCTTTTTTTCCACCTTTGCAACGGAATCCGCCATCTCCTTTGGGACGCCGGACGGGGATATGAATTGTCCACCCTGCGGGCGACCGGGGCGATCGTTTTGATTTCTTCCGTCGTTTTGACATTGTTGTCCTGGGTTGCTGCCTATTCGGCGGCGGGGAGGTTCTAATGAGTATGCGAACTCCCCTAGGACGTGTTCGTGGATTGGGCGCGAACAAGGACGGGACCGGGCACTGGATGGCTCAGCGCTTCACCGCCATTGCCCTCCTGCCGCTGACCCTTTGGTTTGTGTACTCAATTATTTCGTTGACCGGCGCCGATCAGGCGGCTTTTAAGATCTGGGCCGCCGAGCACGGAAATGCCCTGCTGCTGATTCTGTTTGTCCTCACCATGTATTATCATACCCAACTGGGCCTTCAGGTAGTGATCGAGGATTACATTCATCACGAAGGCCTGAAAATCGCGAGCGTGATCGCGGTCAAGCTGATCGCGATCCTATGCGCTGCATCCAGCGTCATCGCCGTTCTCGGCTTGGCAATCGGAAGGTCCTGAATCCCGTGACTTCCTCTTACGAAATTATTGAACATACCTATGATGTCATTGTCGTCGGCGCCGGCGGCGCCGGCTTGCGCGCAACCCTCGGCATGACCGCGGCGGGCCTGAAGACGGCCTGCATCACCAAGGTCTTTCCCACTCGCAGTCATACGGTCGCGGCCCAGGGGGGCATCGGTGCCGCGCTCGGTAACATGGGCGAGGACAGCTGGCAGTGGCATATGTACGATACGGTCAAGGGCGCCGATTGGCTGGGAGATCAGGACGCCATCGAATACATGTGCCGGAATGCGATTCCTGCCGTGTACGAGCTGGAACATTACGGTGTTCCTTTCTCGCGCACCCCGGAAGGCAAGCTGTATCAACGGCCGTTCGGCGGCCATACGCGCAATTACGGCGAAGCGTCGGTGCAGCGATCCTGCGCCGCGGCGGACCGGACGGGACATGCGATCTTGCATACCCTGTATCAGCAAAGCCTCAAGCACGAGGCGGAGTTTTATGTCGAATACGTGGTGATCGATCTGATCATGGATTCCGAAGGCGCCTGCCAGGGCGTCATCGCCTGGAATCTGGATGACGGCACCCTCCACCGCTTCCGGGGTCATATCACGGTGCTGGCCACCGGCGGCTACGGGCGCACCTATTTCTCCTGCACCTCGGCGCATACCTGTACCGGTGACGGCAATGCCATGGTGGCGCGCGCGGGATTGCCGCTGCAGGATCATGAATTCGTGCAGTTCCATCCCACCGGCATTTACGGCGCCGGCTGCTTGATCACCGAAGGAGCCCGGGGCGAAGGCGGGTACCTGACAAATTCCGAGGGCGAGCGGTTCATGGAACGCTATGCGCCGTCGGCCAAGGATCTGGCGTCCCGCGATGTGGTCAGCCGCGCCATGACCCTGGAAATCCGCGAGGGCCGTGGGATCGGCGCGGAAAATGATCACATTCATCTGCATCTCGAACATCTGGGCAAGGATCTGCTTTGGGAACGCTTGCCGGGAATTACCGAAACGGCAAAGATTTTCTCCGGTGTCGATGCCACCCGCGATCCCATTCCCGTTTTGCCGACGGTGCATTACAACATGGGCGGCATTCCCACCAATTATCATGGAGAGGTGCTCAGGCCGACGGAAAAGGATCCGGATGCCGTTTGTGAAGGCTTGATGGCGATCGGCGAATGCGCGTGCGCGTCTGTTCATGGCGCCAACCGGTTGGGTACGAACTCATTGTTGGATATCGTCGTGTTCGGTCGGGCGGCGGCGTTGCGCGCGGCGGAACTGATCAAGCACGACATGCCGCACAAGACCCTGGCAAAAGATTCCGCCGATTACGCGCTTTCCAGGCTGGACCGGCTTCGCCATGCTTCGGGCTCCTACCGAACCAGCGAAATCCGTCTCAACATGCAGCGGGTCATGCAGAACAATGCCGCCGTTTTCCGCACTGACGAGGTGTTGGCCGAAGGGTGCGAAAAAATTAGCGATATCGACGCTTCCATCGGCGACATCCATGTCAGCGACCGCTCTTTGATCTGGAATTCCGATCTTGCCGAATCCCTGGAACTGGAAAATCTCATGGCTTGCGCCAAGGCAACCATTTTTTCA
>JAOUPW010000468.1 GCA_029879665.1 Rhodospirillales bacterium
GGGCGCAAACACGCGGGCCAGCCCGAGAACACCGACGATCAGGAAGCCGAAATTGGACATGACGTCGGCAAAATTGGGAATGCCCAGGAAGGAACGCCTGTCGGCAAACCCATGATAGGACGCAGGTTGCGGGATGGGTGGCACGAACAACACCCCCGCCAGGGTGGCCAGAAACAGGCAAATCACGATGATGATCCGGGTGCGCGGGGTCATGGTCCGAGTGCCCTTCGGCGATGTCGGGAAGCAATTTTAACACAGCGGACCGGCGACGGGCGCGGAAAACCTGAAAACACGCCGGTTTCAAGGCATTGACAGGCCCCCCCCACGTGCCCACATTTGCAGGGCGTTTCCGGCGGTGCTTTTTGCAAGGAGTGCAACGGCCTCCGGGAGGACGCCTTGAACAGGGTCCGCAAGACACCGTGCTCGCTCAGTTTTGTTTCGAGGAGGACGCCGACATGACACGGCTTTCCACGTTCAACAACCCTCTCATGCTGGGATTCGATCATTTTGAACGGATCCTGGATCAGTGTGCCAAAACCTCGGCCGAGGGATATCCTCCCTACAACATCGAACAGGTCAACGACATCGCCCTCCGCATTACGCTGGCGGTCGCCGGATTTTCCATGGAAGACCTTTCGGTTTCGATCGAGGACAACCAGCTGGTCATCCGTGGCCGCCACGGCAACGACGGCGAGGATCGAGTCTATCTGCACCGCGGCATCGCCGCCCGGCAGTTCCAACGCGCCTTCGTGCTCGCCGAAGGAATCGAGGTCAAAAACGCGCACCTGGACAACGGCCTGTTGCACATCGATCTCGAACGCCAGGTGATCGAACCCCAGGTCCGCACCATCAAGATCCAGGGTGGCAACGGCAACGGTGCCAACCGCCCGGAACCCATCGACGTCGATACCGACTGAGCCACTATTTCGGAGACAACAGCATGATTCACGACACGGAAAAATCCGCCCGGCCCGAAAAGCCCCGCATGTCGGCCGACGACCTGGCTGCCCTCGGCCTGGAAGACTTCGCCTACGTTAAACCGGTCATCATCAACGGCAACCCGCTTTACGCCATCTACGCCGCCGACGGCCAGGAACTGCACACGGTGCCCAGCCGCGACGACGCCTTCGCCATGGTCGTTTACAACGACCTGGAACCGGTCAGCGTCCACTAATCCCCCTCCCATAAAAAAAGCCTCCGTAAGGAGGCCGCCGTCCAAGACCTGCCCGCCGCGCTTTAAGCCGCGCGGCTGGACATGGATTCGGTGAGCAGCGCATAGAGCGCTTCGGGGGTGTCGGTGCCGCGTAGCTTTTCGCACACGGTCTTGTCGCGCAGCAGGCGCGAAACCCGGGCCAGCGCTTTCAGGTGATCGGCGCCGGCGGATTCGGGGGCCAGCAGCAGAAAGATTAAATCAACGGGGCGTTCGTCGATAGCGTCGAAATTGATCGGTTTTCCCAGCCGGGCGAACAGGCCGTATAACCGGTCGAGATTGGCCAACTTGCCGTGAGGGATGGCGATTCCGTTACCGACCCCGGTAGTGCCGAGCCGTTCCCGTTCCATCAGCACGTCGAAAATGGCGCGTTCGTGCTGCCCGGTGATGGCGGCGGCGCGTTCGGCGAGATCCTGCAGGGCTTGTTTCTTGCTGGTCGCGCGCAGATTGGAAATGACACCTTTGATCGTGATCAATTCAGTAATTTCCATACCAATATTTTCCTATCGACGCGAAAGCGGGTTTCAGGGCTTCGCCGTATCGTTGGGATCGATCCATCCGATGTTGCCGTCTTCACGACGATATACAACGTTGAGCCCCCCATGCGCCCGGTTGCGGAACATCATCGCCGGCGTATCCGCCAGGTCCATGCGCATTACAGCCTCACCGACGGTGAGAGACGCGATTTCGGTCGGCATTTCGGCGACGATGGTCGGCGTAAATTCCTCGTGGACTTCTTCTTCCCCGGCCTCGGGCGCAAGTACCGAATACTGCGCACGCATGATATCTGCTTCCGACTCGCCCTTGTGGTGATCCTGAATTCTTTTTTTGTAGCGTCTGAGCTGCTTGGAAATTTTCAGCAACGCGCCGTCGAATGCTGCGTAGGCATCGGCGCCCGTGGCTTTGCCCTGCATGGTCATCCCCCGGCCGGCGTGAACCGAAATATCAGAACGGAAGAGATGGGCTTCCTTCGAAAAAACGATGGTCGCATCCAGGGCGTTATTAAAATATTTTTTAACGTTGGTATTGAGATTATCTTCTACGTGGCTGCTGAGCGCCTCGCCGATATCCAGTTGTTTGCCTTGTATTGTAATTTTCATGGACCACTAGGAACCCCGTTGCCGAGGTTTTTACCGTTGTTGAAATTATACGTTTATGACTGACCCGTGCTGGCCAAACAGACATTCCAGTATAGGACCATTGACAGGTTTCACCGGTTTCCTGCCAGATGACCCCGTCCTGGGAAGGCCCGGAAGTTAGTGTTCCCCCTGTTGGGTGTCAATAGGAACAGAATAACATACTCTAATTGTTCATTATAAGCTGGATTTCTTTTCCCGGCGGCGCTGCACGGAAGACGGAATTTTCATACTTTCCCGATACTTAGCAATCGTACGCCGTGCAATTTCAACATTTTCGTTCTTAAGAATTTCGACAATTTTGTCATCCGACAGTATGGCGTCGGCACTTTCCCCGTCGATCAGGGCCTTGATGCGATGTCGCACCGACTCTGCGGAATGAGAATCGCCGCCCGAAGAGGAACCGAT
>JAOUPW010000469.1 GCA_029879665.1 Rhodospirillales bacterium
GGGGCCCCGGGACCCTACGCCGCCTGCTGCAGGCGGTCTTTCTCCGCCTGTGTGAAACCGACCAGCCGGCAGTCGCCGAGATCGAAAAGAGGACGTTTGATCAGGGTCGGGTGGGCCAGCATCAGCCGGGCGGCGCGTTTTTCGTCCAGGCCGTCCTTGTCCTTGGCGGCGAGATTGCGCCACGTGGTTCCCCGTCGGTTGAGCAGGGTTTCGAAACCCAGTTCCCCGATCCAGTTTTCCAGGCGGTCCCGGTCCAGGCCGTCCGCCCGCAAATCATGGAAATCCGCACGGATGTCCTGCTCTTTCAACCACTTCAGGGCTTTGCGGCAGGTGTCACAATTTTTGATACCGTAGACCGTAATCATGGCGAAGCGCTGTCCTTGCAGATACGGTTATCTCATGGGCGAGGAACGGTTTCCTTATGGGTGAGAATATGATCAAGCGAGATGAAAATAAACAGTGGTTTGTCTATGTGATCGTGAATTCCCGAAACGAGGCTTACACCGGCGTCACCCATGATGTCAGCCCGGAGCGGCGGATTGACGAACACAACCAGGGGCGGGGGGCGAAGTATACCCGTGGCCGGGGGCCGTGGAGGCTAGCGTACGTAGAGGCGGGCTTTGACAGCCGTGGCAAAGCCCAGGCGCGGGAACGGGAACTTAAACGGGACGTCCGGATGAAATCCGCCCTCAAAGAGATAAAATCCTACCGGAAGGATGTGTCCGGTGCGGATTTCTGAGTTTTCCTCCCGCCGAACTAAATCAGCGGTTCGTCACGACATTCTGTTGAAGATTGGAATGATTAGACAAGACCTTGCGGGTATGGACAGGATGTAATACCGGGAACCATGCCGCTTTCCATGATATCGTTGCCCCATTAGGGCTGCTTTGTTATTACATAGTAGCAGACTGGTTGGGCCACTGGTTTATAATTCCAGTGGCCATCTTTTGGTTTAACAAAAGATTTATGGGCGCTCCAATGTTTCTTCGACGGATCCTGACAGCCACCTTGGCGGTTGTTTTAGCGGCTTTCGTTTCCGCGCAAACGGTCACGGCGGCGGATATTGATTCCGGCGCGAAAAAATTTATTGAAGGGCTCGCCGACAAAGCGATCCAATCTTTAACCGATCAGAAATCTTCGCGGGAACAACGGGAAGCCCGTTTCCGGGAACTGCTGAACAAACATTTTGCCGTTGATGTAATCGGCCAATGGGTGCTGGGGCGCTACTGGCGGCAGGCGACCAAGCTGGAACAGTCTGAATATCTTGAACTTTTTGAGAATTTAATCGTCGTCACCTATCTCGATCGTTTCGTCGATTACTCTGGCGAAACCCTGACCGTGACAAAAACGGTGATCAATGAAAGCCGGGACATCGTTGTTTTCTCGGTCATAACCAGGAAAGAAAGTTCGCAAACCCCAATCCAGGTTGACTGGCGGGTCCGCCTCAAGGACGGGACCTACAAGATCGTCGACGTAATGGTCGAGGGGATCAGCATGGGTCAGACCCAGAGGTCCGAATTCGGATCCGTCATTCGAAAAAACGGCGGAAAAATCGAAGGCCTTCTTTCTGAATTGCGCAAGAAAGTGAAAAAGAACGCTTGATCCGGTTGCCGAAACTCATTTCTCCCGGCATGGTCTTCCCATGACAAAAACAGCATACCATAATGTGGAAGCTCCATCCGGAAAAGATGCGGCTTATGAAAATTTTCCGGTCGGATCGTGGCTGTTACCGGCGGCGTTGAGGCCGCATATCGCGACCTTTTATCATTATGCCCGCGCCATTGATGATATTGCCGACAGCCCGGACTTGCCCCCCGATGAAAAAATCGCCCGCCTGGATGGCTTTGCTGCGGCGATCCAGGGTGCGGATCAGGACGATCCCGCCTATGCCAAGGGCCACCGCATGCGCGAAAGCCTGGCCGAAACCGGAGCCGATCCGCAGCACTGCCTGGACCTCATCGCCGCTTTCAAGCAGGACGCGGTCAAGCTCCGGTACCAGGATTGGGACGACCTGGTGGGGTACTGCGTGTTGTCGGCTGCGCCGGTGGGGCGCTATCTGCTGGATCTGCATGGCGGCTCGAATCATGGCTACGGTCCATCGGATGCCCTTTGCATTGCCCTTCAAGTGATCAACCACCTTCAGGACTGTCAGGACGATTACCGGCAGTTGAACCGGGTCTACCTGCCACAGGACTGGATGGCCGAGGAAGGCGCGGTGGACGGGGAGCTGACTGCCGGATCCTGTTCGCCGGCCCTGCGCCGGGTGCTGGACCGCACCTTGAGCGCGACCGAAACGCTGCTCCGGGATGCTCAAGCACTGCCCGGCGGCCTGGCAAGCAAACGTCTTGCCATGGAGTCCGCGTTCATTCTGGTCATCGCCCGCCGATTGGTCGCGTTGCTGCGCACCCGCGACCCCCTGGCCGTCCGGGTGCAATTGAGCAAACCGGATTATCTCTGGTGCGGGGTCAGGGGCATCCTCTCTGTTTTATTCTGATTCTCTATGATGACTTCTGCTTTGTTTCTCATTGCCGCCGGATCGACCGCCGCCTGGATTTATCTGCTGTGGGGCCGGGGCGGATTCTGGCGCGCCGATCAGGTGTTGGAAGACCCGGCGCCGATTCCGGAATCCTGGCCGACGGTGGCTGCCGTCATCCCCGCCCGCGACGAAGCCGGGACGGTCGGGCGCACGGTCGCCTCCTTGCTGGCGCAGGATTACCCGGGCGGGATTTCGGTGGTCGTGGTCGATGACAACA
>JAOUPW010000471.1 GCA_029879665.1 Rhodospirillales bacterium
GCCATCCAATCGCCCATTCTTTTTCTTTAAAAATGATTTTGACCAAAGAATATATTTTGGCGATTCTTCGTTTGATATGTAGGCGGATTCATATTTGGTGTCTTGGGTTCTATCGTTCAGGAACGGTTGGATCGTATCCCAGTCAATATCGTCATTCCCCGATAATGTTTCGGTGATCGTTTTTACGGCGGATTTTTTATTTTCCCGTAAAAACCTTTTTGCGGCCGGATTGGATGTCTGGATTGTGCCGCTCATGCTGGTGACAATTAAAATTTCATTCATCGAATTAATGATGCTGTCAACGAAATCACGGGAAGTTGTGGTTTTCTGGAGCCTTTCGATCATCGTGTTGAAGGTCTGCCCCAACTCTTGCATCTCCGCAGGCCCCTTGGTCTCGATGGTTTTGTTTAAATCTTCGGCGCCGCCGATCTGGCGAATGGTTTCAATCATGCCTTTCAGGGCATGGGTCGTCAAAAAGGCGGCAAAGCTGATGGCAATGGCCAGGGCGGCAAGGTTGAAGATGATCACGATCGAAAGGGAATCGCGCAACCTGCCGAGGGAAGAAAAGGCCCTGCTTTCTTCAATGGCGGAAAGAAGGCTGAGGGCGGGCTGGTTGGGAATGAGGCGGCGGTTGATGATCCATTTCGGAACTTGCGTATTTCCCGGCGCGATCATCCCATGACGTACAAAATCCGGATTGGAAGAATAGACGATAATTCCTTCATCGTTGACAAGGGCGATGGAGTTTTCCCAGCCGATTGAGAACTGCTTGGCGATGCTGCTGGATTTAAACTTTACGGACAGCGCGCCCTCCGGCATACCGTTATAAAAAACCGGGACGGCAATATGCAGGTGGTCGCGGGTGAAGGTAAAATATTCCTGACCGTTGAGCACTTTTTCGATCCAGTCCGGATCGTGTGTTTCGTCCAAATCTCTACGGTTGGCAACAATCGTTCTGCCCCGGTAATCGGTGAGCCGGATCGTCGCTTCCTTTAGGCCGGGGATTTGAAGAGAATTGAAAAAGGGCGGCAAATAGTCGCCTCGGCTCTGGGTGTCGATAAGTCCGTTGATCAGTAACTCGTTGCGGGACAGCCCCCGGGCATTTTCTACGATTGAGTCGAGACGGAAGGAAATCAACTTCGCCGCGTGATCGCCGAGACGGTCCAGCCGGTCTTCCAGCTCACTTTCCACGGCTTGTTCGGCAAGCCGGGTGGTGCCGAAACCGATGGCCAGCATGACGAGGAAGGCCGGCGTCAGAACCCGCCACATGATATGGGGTAAAATCCGGGATGGTGGCCGCGCCCCCTTTGTTTTTGTTGAATGTGCCATCATTCCCTGGGCAGGGGGAAGATCTTGCCGTTGCGACCGAAGCGTGCCATGCGGAAATCATCGCGGGTCAAGGCATCGTGGCGGGTGGCAGTGAAGGGGGGGTCGTAGGTCCGCACCAGTCCTTCGTACCGGCCCAAGGTTTCAAGCGCATTTCTGACGGCCGGCCGCTCGGCGGTGCCGGCTTTTTCAACCGCTTGGGCGAGAAGATGGACAAGATCGTAGGCATGGGCGGTGCCCACCGGGGCAAAAATATCTCCCGGTTCTCTGACGTCGGGAAAGGCCTTCCGGTAGGCCTTGAAGACCTGCTCCGCTCGAAGGGGATTGAAAGGATCAAGGAATGAAAAAGTCTGCAGAAACGTCAGGTCGACACCGTCAATGATATTCATGGAGACGGCTTCAATATCTCCTCCCGTGATTCCCCAATGGGAAATGATCGGGATGCGCCGCTCAGGGGTTAGTTTGGCCATGTCCCTTAGCGCGATCAGGCCTTCCCTGGGATTGCAGACCAGCATGATGAAATCCGCACCGGCGGTATTGAGTTTGTTGTAGGTTGCGGAAAAATCCGTTGTTCCCCAGTTAAACCATTCGACGCCGGCGGCGTGAAGGCCTCGTTTTTCCAAAGCCTCGAGAATGGCTTTTTCGTTCGACCGCCCCCATCCGGTTCTTTCCAGCAAAAGGCCGGGCCGGGAAAATCCGTCTTTCAAGGCCGCATCGATAAGGAATTCTCCGGCAAACTGATCGCGTACGGAAACCCGGAAGACATAATTGGGATTGAACCCGTTGTCGACCACGGGCGTTCCCGCCGCCCAGGCGCCAAGATAGATGAGTTTGTGTTTGTGGATCAGGGGCAGTTCATGAAGGGCGACCGGAGTGTGGATTCCACCGACCACCGCAAGCAAATCCTGCATCTGCCCTAATTGATCAATATTATCTCTTCCCCTGGCCGGAATGCCGCGATGATCGCGAACAATCAGTTTGAACGGACGCCCCAGAACACCGCCTTCGGTGTTGATTTTATCAATGGCCAATTGGATGCCCCGGCGGATGGCTTCGCCGGACCGGGCCGAGGCCGACGACATATCGGCATCCAAGCCGATCAGAATGGGCGCCTGGGTGGACGTGTGTTTGAATGCCGGGTTGAGTTGGTGATTTGCCGCCAGGGTTTCCGAACGTGTGTCGGTTGCGGCGAGGGCGAGGGACACCGTCAATCCCGCCAGCAGAGCGCGTGAACAAAATCCGCCTGATAAGAAGTACCGTAAAATCATGATCCAATATTCCGACCGTGGATTTTCCCCCGCGTATACGGCGTAAGCCCGGTAATTGCCGCAGTTTTTATGTTGGAATTGGGAAGGGAGGTTTAAAGGAAAAAATGTGGGAAATCCGCGAAAATCGGTGCCACTGAGCAGAGATTATCCCCC
>JAOUPW010000472.1 GCA_029879665.1 Rhodospirillales bacterium
GTTGTGAATAACGTAACTATTCATAAAATTGTGTCCGGGTTTTAAAATCCCCGCACCTTAATTTAGGGAGATGGAGATATTCCATGAGCATCACATTTTTCGTTAATGCCGCCAAGCGGACGTTACCTGTCCTGGCCGCCGCCGGGTTGGCCCTGGGAATTGCCGGAACGGCTTCCGCCAAGACCGATCTTCTCGTCTATACCGCCGTCGAAGCGGACGAGTTAAAAAAGTTCAAAAATGAATTCGAAAAGGATTATCCCGACGTCAGCATCAAGTGGGTCCGGGATTCAACCGGCGTCGTTACTGCCAAATTGCTGGCGGAAAAAAACAACCCCAAGGCCGATATTGTCTGGGGATTGGCGGCGACCAGCCTGGTTTTGCTTTCCAACGAAGGTTATTTCCAGGGTTACGCCCCCAAGGGATTAAAAAAACTTGATAAAAAGTACTATGACCCCAAGAACAAGACGCCCCAATGGGTCGGCCAACGGGCCTGGATTGCAGCCGTCTGCTACAACACGGTCGAGGCTGGCAAAAAAGGCCTCCCCCTGCCGACGACATGGAAAGATCTGACCCGTCCGGAATACAAAGGTCACGTGATCATGCCCAATCCCAATTCTTCCGGCACCGGATTTCTCGACGTTTCCAGCTGGATTCAGTTGATGGGCGAAGAGAACGCCTGGAAATTCATGGATGCCCTGCATGAGAACATAGCCCGCTATACCCACTCCGGCAGCGCACCCTGCAAACTGGCGGCATCCGGAGAAATTCCCATCGGTATTTCGTTTGCTTATCGCGGCGCCAAGTCCAAAAACGCAGGCGCGCCCATTGAAGTGATTGCTCCGACTGAAGGCGTCGGCTGGGACCTGGAATCCTTTGCCATCGTCAAGGGTGTCAAGGGTGCCAAACTGGCGGCGGCCAAGAAATTGGCCGACTGGTCGGTGAGCAAGCGTGCGAATGAGATCTACAATGAGGAATACGCCGTGGTTGCCATGCCCGGTATTGCCAAGCCGGTTAAGAATTTCCCGCCGAATATCCTCAACCAGATGATCGTCAATGATTTTGCCTGGGCCGCGAAAAACCGCGGACGCATCCTCAAGGAATGGGCAAAGCGTTATGATTCCAAGTCGGACCCGAAGAAAAAATAAGGTCGCTGCCTGAAAACGTCTAATGTTGACAGGCAGTGCCCAATTTTCTGAAATCCCCCGGTCAGCCCCTTGTTTTTATGGCTGGCTGGGGGTTTACTTTTCCTGGGCATCAGCAGCCAAAACTTTGTAACAGGGCGCATCCCATGGACGCGGATTTCACGGCAGAAAAAGCGAACTTGGCAACCGGCGGCACCGGAGCCACCTACCTGAGCATCCGTGACCTGACCAAAAAATTCGGCGAATTCACAGCACTCAACAACATTTCCCTGGATGTCTTTGAAGGCGAGTTCATCTGCTTCCTGGGACCTTCAGGATGCGGCAAGACAACCCTGCTGCGTGCCATTGCAGGTCTGGATATCCAGACCGCGGGGCGAATCGAACAGGCGGGAAAGGATATCTCAGCCTTGCCCCCGTCGGAACGGGACTTCGGTATTGTCTTTCAGTCCTATGCGCTGTTTCCCAATCTTACGGTCGCGAAAAACATTGCCTACGGCCTGGAAAACAGGAAAACGAGCAAGGCACAAATAATTAAACGTGTTGACGAGTTGCTGCAACTTGTCGGACTGGAAGATCAGCAAAGCAAATATCCGGCGCAGTTATCGGGTGGCCAGCAACAACGGGTAGCGCTGGCCCGGGCCCTGGCCATTTCCCCGGGGCTGCTATTGCTCGACGAACCCCTGAGCGCCCTTGACGCCAAGGTACGGGTTCATCTGCGTCACGAAATAAAAACCCTGCAAAACAAACTGGATGTTACCACCATCATGGTCACCCACGACCAAGAAGAAGCGCTGACCATGGCCGACCGCATCGTCGTGATGAACGACGGCGTGATCGAACAGGTGGGAACACCCCTTGAAATTTACCGCCATCCGGCAAGCCCCTTCGTCGCCGATTTCGTCGGCACCATGAACTTCCTGCCGGCCACCTCGGAAGGTCCGGGCCGGGTAAGGCTCTGCGGAATTGATTTTTCAGCGGGCAACGGAAAGGACCGCACCGGCTTGGGCGAAAAAGTCATTCTCGCCATCCGCCCCGAAGATGTTGCAACCCGGGAAATGACCGCGAGCGACACCAACACCCTTGAGGTGACCGTCGATTCGCTGGAATTCCTGGGCTCTTTCTACCGTGCCCAGCTTGCCGTTTGCGGCGATGAAGACTTGGAATTTCTCGCGGACTTTTCCGTCAACCTGGTCCGGGATCTCGGTATCAGTACCGGAGCCACCCTGACCGTCGCCTTTCCCGAGGACCGCATCCGGGTCTTCGGCGATTCTTGAAACGCTTAGATCATGGCCAACGGTTTATCAGCACTGGCGTTAAAGTCCCCGGCCATCCGGCCGAAAGTCAGCAGCGACGACTGGATCATGCGTGCGGGCATGGGCGCCATCGGCGTCTTTCTTCTTATTGCCGTTGTTCTCCCGCTTTATTGGATCCTATCAAAAAGCTTTCAGGATAAGGACGGCTTGTTTATCGGGTTCGCCAATTACATCGAATATTTCTCCACCCCGGCGCTGTTCAATTCCATCTACAACAGTTTGTTCATTTCTCTGATCAGTATGACAATCACCGTCACGCTGGCCTTTTGGTATGCCTATGCCCTGACG
>JAOUPW010000473.1 GCA_029879665.1 Rhodospirillales bacterium
CGGGCTGGGCAGGTTTCGCGGCCAATCGGTGGTGGTCATGGGTCAGGAAAAGGGCAACGACACCGAGTCCCGCGTTAAACATAATTTCGGCATGGCGCGGCCCGAAGGCTACCGCAAGGCGCAGCGGCTGATGAACCTGGCCGACCGTTTTCATTTACCGGTGATCACCCTGGTCGATACCCCGGGCGCCTATCCCGGCATTGACGCCGAGGCCCGTGGCCAGGCGGAAGCCATTGCGCGCAGCATCGAAACTTGCCTTGGCCTGCACGTTCCCCTGATCAGCGTCATTATCGGCGAAGGCGGCTCCGGCGGCGCCATCGCGCTGGCAGCCGCCAACAAGGTGTTCATGCTGGAACACGCCATCTATTCCGTCATCTCGCCGGAAGGGTGCGCCTCCATTCTGTGGCGCAATGGCGATCTGGCCAAAGACGCCGCCGAAGCCCTCAAATTGACCGCTCAGGACCTGCTGGCCTTGGGAGTGATCGATAAAATGATCCCGGAACCCCTGGGCGGCGCCCACCGCAACCATAAGGCCGCGTTTTCCGTGGTCGGTGAAGCCATCGATGAGGCGCTTCAGGATCTTGCCGGTGTTGACGGCGGCATCATCAAATCCCGGCGCCGGGAAAAATTCCTGGAATTGGGTCAGCAGGGACTGGCCTAGGTTATTACTTCCCGTCTGTGAAAAAACGTACCGGGAAATCCGCCTTCATGGTGTGCCGCAGGCGGGAATGTCCCAGCCGTAGATTCTGAAGTTCATTGGCCGGCAGGGCCGCCCGTTCCGCTTCCGTCAGCATGGGCTCGAGCGCGGCTTCCAAGTGAAACGGTTCTTCCACATTGCCGCTGGGATGCCGAGGACCAGTCCCCAGGCGGCGCCGGCAATGGCGTAGAGGCCGCGCAGGGGCATGGGTCAGGCCATCTCTTCGCCGCTCGGCAGCGGCGGAGCGGTGGACGCCTCCGGGTCGGTTTCCAATTTGGACAGTCCGAAATCATCCAAAATTGTGTAGAACGCCGGCACCACGAACAGGACCAGCAGGGTGGAAGCCGTCAGGCCGAAGGCGAGGCTGGTGATCAGCGGGATCAGAACCTGGGCCTGCAGGCTGGTTTCCGTCAACAGCGGCAGCACGCCCGCGATAGTGGTGATCGAAGTCAGCAACACGGCGCGGAACCGTTGGCGGCTGGCCTGACAGGCGGCGTCATGGCAGGACATTCCTTCGCCCCGCCGGATCTTGATGAACAGGATCAGCAGAATGGAATCGTTGACGACGACGCCGGCCAGTGAGGCAAAGCCGAGCATGCTGGGCATGGACAGATCCAGCCCCATGATCAGATGCCCCCAGATGACTCCGGTCAGCCCCAGCGGAATCGCGGTCATCACCACAATAGGTTCGAGATAACTTCGGAACTGGAAGCTCAAAAGAAGGTAGACGCCGATCAGTCCGAGCAGAAAGCCGCTCAGAATCGAGCCGCTGGTCTTGCCGCCTTCCTTGACCTGACCCTCGAAACCGATCCGCACCAAGGGATACTTCTTGCGAAGTTCGGGCAGGAATCGGGCGCGGGTCTGGTTGGTGATTTCGTTGACGTTGGCAATGCGCGAGTCCACTTCGCCCAGGAGGGTGACGGTTCTAAGGCCGTTGACATGGGCGATGCGGGCATAGCCCCGGCCGTAGTCGAGATTGGCGACGACGCCCAGGGGGACTTGATTCCCGTCGGGCAGGGTGACGGTGAAATATTCAAGATCCGCGAGGCTGTTACGGTCCTCCTGGGCGAGACGCACATGGACTTCATACGACTCGTTTCCTACCTGAATTTCGCTGGCGGTCTTGCCGTAGAAAGCGGAGCGCAACTGCTCCGCGATCATGGCGGCGTTCAGCCCCAGGGACATGGCGCCTTCTCCGAGCCGGAGCCGTACTTCCGGCTTGCCCGGCCTTAAATCGTCGGTCAGGTTGAGGACGCCCTTAAATCCCTTCAGCCAATGCTGCAAATCCAGCGAAGCAGCCTTGAGGGTATTGATGTCCGGCCCGGAAAGACGGATCTCGATGTCTCTGCCGGCGGGCCCATGCTGGAATTCGATGAACTTGGCAGACAGAACATCGGGCAAAACGCCGCTTTCCTTGCGCCAGGCGGCAAGAATTTCATCCAGGGTCGCGGTGCGCGCTTCGGTGCCAAGCAGATCAACGGAAACGGTGGCCACATGCGGGCCGGATTCGTAGGCGTCCTTGTTTAAGCCGTATTGAATGTTGATATTTTCTATCAGCGCGCGGCCTTCGGGCTGAAGTGGGGAGAGGGCGTCATTGACCCGGTTCAGGCCCTCGGTTACTTGGCGCACTACCCGCTCGGTTTGCGACAGCGGCGTGCCCTGGGGCAACAGCAGGCGTGCCTCGATCACGTTGCCGTCAATATCGGGGAAGGCGCGGAATTTTAGATATCCTCCGGCGATCATACTGATGGATATCAGGAAGAATCCGATCATCAGACCGATGGTCAGGTAGCGCCATTCGACGGCGGTATCCACCATTCTCCCGACAATGGACTGGCGAATCCATTCCAATCGAGTTTCGAATTTCCGGCGAAAGGCGGACGGTTCCCGGCGGGCTGCGTTGCGCAGCGAATGAGCCAAGTGATGGGGAAGGATAAGGAAGGCTTCGACCAGCGATACGCTCAACGTGGCGATAAGGATGACCGGCAGCACCTTCAGGATATGCCCGATATCACCTTTAAGAAAAAGCATAGAGCCGAA
>JAOUPW010000474.1 GCA_029879665.1 Rhodospirillales bacterium
TCAAAAGGAGGATGTCATTATGACACGCTATGATCTGTCCCCCCTGTTTCGTTCAACCGTTGGTTTCGACCGTTTTGCGCGGTTGCTGGATTCGTTGCCGGATACCGTTGAAACCGTACAATCCTACCCACCCTATAATATCGAAGCGGATGGAGAGGACCGTTACCGCATTTCCGTGGCGGTAGCCGGTTTTACCGATGAAATGCTCAGTATCGAGGTCAAGGAAGACCTCCTGACCATTTCCGGAAAGTCTCCGGAAGTCGAAGCCGAAACCACGTATCTGCATCATGGTATTGCCGGACGAGATTTCGTACGCAAGTTCCAGCTCGATGACCATGTCAAGGTCACCGGGGCCAATCTGATCAACGGATTGCTGACCATCGATCTGGTGCGCGAAGTGCCGGAAGAAAAGAAACCCCGCGTGATCGAGATCAAGAAGTCATCGCCGCAAAGCTTGCTTGGCAAGGCCAAAAAGCTGCTTGAAGGCGACCCTTCCAAAGCCGCCTAACCTTAGGAAGGCGCCGGGACATGTTCCCGGCGCCTCTTCGGTTTCAATTTATTTCTATCAATACGAACCTGTCGGCGGGATGACTTCTCGCTTTGCGCCCTTTCGCTTTCGGGAAAGGACATTCCGCGCGAAGCGGTATGCTTCCACCGGACAAGCAGTAGCGATGCCGGAAACCGGGTCCGGAGGAGCGAATTTCGAAATTATCGGTTGAAACCATGTTAAGCTGTAGTTGGAACGATGATGTTCCCGGATGACGGGGGGCCTGATAGATGAACGACAAGATCGCGGCGCTTCTGGAAAAAATTCAGGAATTGGAGACTGAGGTCGGGAACGAAGTCGAAGAACGTCGGCGCCGGTTTCATTATACGATTCGGGAAAAGCGCATCGAATTTGAGAAGGCGATCTCTCAACGGCACCGCGAATTACGGATCGGCCTGGTCCGGTTTATCCGGGAATCCGGCTTCGTTGGCGTGCTCTTCTCGCCGGTCATCTATGCCCAGATCGTGCCTTTATTATTTATGGATCTGGCGGTCAGCCTGTATCAGTTTGTCATTTTCCCCGTTTATGGCATCACCAAAGTTCCGCGCGACGATTTTATCGCCATTGATCGTCATCATCTGCCCTATCTCAATGGCATCGAAAAACTGAACTGTGCGTTTTGCGGTTATGCAAATGGGCTGCTCGCCTATTCCCGGGAAATCGCCGCGCGGTCGGAAGAATACTGGTGCCCAATCAAGCATGCGCGCAAAACGAATGGTCAGAGTCGGCGGTATTTTGGCTTCGCGGAATTCGGCGACGCCGAGGGATATCAAAAATTGAGAAAATAAACCGACAGTATGTCCGGCGGTGAACGGTCCGTCTACGCCGCCGACAACGGCAACCGGCGCAAGTTTTTGAACGATATCAGCCGTTGCGTGTTTTCATCCCAAAGCGCGAGACGGAAACAAGACAGGCTGTCGCGTATACCGATGCGGTTGAGGGTTTGCAGAGCCGGGATCTTGGCAAGACAGGCGCCAAGACGATAATTGGGGATTCGGCTGGACAAGTGATGGATATGGTGGATGCCGATGTTGCCGGAAAACCAGCGTAGCGGTTGCGGCAGGTCGTAATAACTGCTGGCCATCACCGAGGCTTCGAAAAAATCCCAGTTATCTTCTTTTTTCCAGTAGGTGTGTTCGAACTGGTGCTGAACATAGAACATCCAGACGCCGGCGGCGGAAGAAAGCAGGACGATGGGAAGATGAACCATCAGCACATCGATAAAACCGAAACTGAAACCGAGGCCCGTCAGCGCGCCGGCGATGCCGAGGTTGGTGCCCATGACCCCAATTAACAGTTTCGGATGTTGGCGGATCAGGTCCAGGGGCAGGCGGTACTTGATTACGAACAGGTAGACCGGCCCAATCGCCAGCAAAACAGCAGGCATGCGGTAAATTCGGTAAGCCAGACGTTTCCAGCCAGGCAAGGCGGTGTATTCGGCCACGGTGAGGACGCTAACGTCGCCGATTCCCCTTTTTTGAAGATTTCCGCAGGTGGCGTGATGGGTGTTGTGCGACCGGCGCCAGTATTCGTGCGGGGTCAGGGTGATGATCCCGATCAGCGCGCCGATGATTCCGTTGAGCCGGCTTGAAGAAAAAAACGAGAGGTGACCGCAATCGTGCTGGATGATGAACAGCCGCACAGTGAAGGCGGCGGCAGGCACCGATAACAACAATGTCACCCAGTAGGCGCCCTCGACGGTGAGCATCATGGCCGCCCACAATCCCGCTAATGGAATCACGGTGTTCAACAGCTGCAGGATGCTGCGCGCGGCTTCCGGCCGGGCGTAGTTTCGGGCAATTTGCGACCATTGCCGAGTGCGTTCAAGCGGCGTTTCGGTCTCGGGAAAAGGAATATCCGAAGCGGGCGCATTGGCGTCCCGCAGTATTTCAGGGGTGGGAATGACTTGAGTCCTATTATTTTTAATCTTGGCTGTTTTTATGACAGCCTATAAAGGCGGAATTAAGGCGGCGGTTGGAGGAAGAGTGATACGTCATTTCGATTGGAAAGGCCAATTTTTGTGAAAAGGCCAATCGCGGGGGGGCTTCTAACGCCGCTTCCGGGTCAGAAAGCACACCTTTGGCGGGGACCGAACCGCCAGCGGGGCCGATGAAAAATCATCCCCCGCCGCTTCATCCGTTGAGCGAAAGGATCGCGGCGTTGAGGATGCCGGCGAAGGAA
>JAOUPW010000030.1 GCA_029879665.1 Rhodospirillales bacterium
CGGAAATCGTAAGGATCCGGTAATTATTTCCGTGAACGAGATCAAAGTCGAAACATCAGCGATTCTCAGTCCTGTGCTTTGGGGCGGGATATCCTTTCTGTTTGTTTGTGCCGGTGCATATGCGTACTGGCGCTTGCCGGCTTTTCCGGTGGTGGCGGTTTTGCTTTTTACCGTCGCCGTCTTCTCGCTGCTGGTTATGGCCTTCACCCTGGGGCGGAAAACTTCCGGAGATCCCGTTCCCGGACTGTTGATGAGAAGCGCCGACAACAACCCGGATGGCCGCCTGATCACCAACGGAGAAGGCAAAATCATCTATGCGAACGACTCTTTTCACAGGCTGTTCGTCTCCGATGGGGGGCAGGTTTCCTCGCTCAACGATCTTGCCGTTCTGCTGAAGGACAGGGGGGATATGGCGGACGCATTTGCCCGTCTGCGCGCCAACGCTGCGGTCGGCATTGCCGGAGAACTTGATTTTCCCATCAGCCTGTCCCGGGGAGCGGCTGCCCGGGAGCCGGTGGGCCGGGATTTGATCGAATGGCGGCGGATCCAGGTCTCTCCTCTCCTCCGGGGCCGCGCTTCGGAACGCCGGCCAGATGAAAGATTTGCGCTTTGGCGTTGCGAAGATATCACGGCGCGCAATGAACTGGACGCCATCCGCCGCCAACAGGAAGAAATGCTGGTCGATTTCATCGACAACCTTCCGGTCGGGTTCTTCTCGGCCGATTCTGAAGGCCGGATTCTTTACGCCAACAAATCCTTGTCCGATTGGCTAAGTCTATCGCCCAGCGAACTTAACCGGAAAGAGATGCGCTTTTCGGATTTCGTGGTGATGTCAGGACCGCAGGCGCCATCCTCTTTCATGGCCGGCCACGAAGAAGATGCCGATCACATGAACGGTGAAGTGACCTTGAAGGGGGCGGATGGAAAAATTTTCAGAGCAAGTCTGATCCAATCGGTTCAACCGGCCCATAATGGCGATGTCTCTTATACCCGCTCGGTGTTGATGCGTGGCCTTGCCTGGCGCCAGGACGGCGACCCGGATGGGACTGATTCGGCGCAGCGGCTCCATTGGTTGTTTAAAGAGGCGCCGGTGGGGATCGTGCTTCTTGACCTCAACGGCGAAGTCACGGACTGCAATCGGGCATTTCTTAAACTGTTGGGGCTGCACCGGGATGCGGTGGTCGGCCGCCCCCTGACCGAGCGCATGACCCTGGAAGACCGCAGCGATGTCTCGGCACAACTTTCCAAGGTTGTCATGGGGATCATGCCAGCGACCCATCTTGAGGTTCGCATGCCCGGCGCCGGCCAGCGCGAACTGGTGGCGTCCCTGTTTGCCAGCCGCATGGAAGACGAAGGCGGCGAAGTTTCCGGCCTCATCCTCCATTTCATCGACGCCACCGAACAAAAACATCTTGAGATCCAGTTCGCGCAGTCCCAGAAAATCCAGGCGGTCGGGCAACTGGCGGGCGGCGTTGCCCATGACTTCAACAACCTGCTGACGGCGATGATCGGTTTTTGCGATCTTCTGTTGGAACGCCACGGGCCGGACAATCCTTCTTTTGCCGACATCATGCAGATCAAGCAGAACGCCAATCGGGCGACCAACCTGGTGCGTCAGTTGCTGGCCTTCTCGCGCAAGCAGACTCTGCAACCGGAAATCCTGGATACTTCCGCCGCGCTGTCCGACCTTTCCAACCTGCTGGGCCGGCTAATCGGCGAAAGCATCGTTCTGAAGATGGAACACGGGCGCAATTTGGGGCTGGTCCGCGTTGATCCGGGCCAGTTCGATCAGGTCATCATCAACCTGGCCGTCAACTCCCGCGACGCCATGCCCGGTGGCGGCACGCTCACCATCCGCACCTCCGATGTCACCGTTGACGAGCCGGTGCAGCGGGGCGCGGAACTGATGCCGGCGGGGGGCTATGTCTTGATTGAGGTATCCGATAGCGGCACCGGCATCGCCAAGGAGGATATCGGGCGTATTTTCGAGCCCTTTTTCACGACCAAGGAAGTCGGCGCCGGCACCGGGCTCGGCCTTTCCACGGTTTACGGTATCGTGCGCCAGACCGGCGGTTTCATTTTCGTCGACAGTGCGTCGGGAAAAGGAACCACCTTCAAAATTTACCTGCCCCATTACGAAACCGTGGATCTGGAAATGAAAAATTCCGGTTGGCCCGATTCCCTCGGCCCCGAACCCGAACTGAACCTGGAGCATTCGTCGCCGGCCCCGCAAGCCGCGCGCGGCATCGCCGCCCGGGACGAACACGCCGAAGGCGACCTCACCGGAACCGGCACGGTTCTGCTGGTCGAGGACGAGGACGCGGTACGTATGTTCGGCGCCCGGGCCCTGCGCAACAAGGGCTACCGGGTGCTTGAGGCCCACAACGGGGAAGGGGCGCTGGATCTGATCAAATCCAACGGCGGCCCCATCGACCTGATCATCAGCGACGTGGTCATGCCCGGTATGGACGGCCATACCCTGGTCCGGCTGGTGCGCCAGGAACGGCCCCGGGTGCGCATCATCCTGATGTCGGGCTACGCCGAAGATGCGCTCTCGGAAGAAATCCACCGCGACCCGACCATCAATTTCCTGCCCAAGCCGTTTACGCTGAAAATCCTGGCGGGCATGGTCAAGGACGTGATGGAGGCGTGAGCCCCCCTGAGCTCCCTGATCCCCCCCCTGATTCCTCTTGGCGCGACTCCGGCGGGAGACTCGGCTCCTCCGTTTCCGTCCGGCCCCACTCCCTAACCCGACAATCAACCTCGGAATTCGCCGGATTCGGTGAGAACATATAGCGAATATAAAGCGAATTTGTATTTATACATCAAATAGTTATAAAAAACTATTGCGCGTGAGAACAAAACAGGTACAGTCGAGTGATTGCAACGTTAGACACCCTGTGAAATAAGAAAGGTCACGTCATGTCTCAAAGCGCTCTCCGACTCGTCGAAAAGGACAACATGGACAAGAACAAGGCCCTGGATGCCGCCGTCAGCCAAATCGAACGCGCCTTCGGCAAGGGCTCCGTCATGCGTCTGGGTCAGCGCGAGACCGTGGCAACCGAGGTCGTCTCTTCGGGGTCGCTCAGCCTGGATATCGCCCTCGGTATCGGCGGGTTGCCCCGGGGCCGGGTGATCGAGGTTTACGGCCCGGAAAGTTCCGGCAAGACGACCCTGGCCCTGCATGCGGTGGCTGAAGCGCAGAAACTGGGCGGCACCTGCGCCTTTATCGACGCCGAACATGCGCTGGATCCGTCCTACGCCAAGAAACTTGGCGTTAACATTGACGATCTTTTGATTTCCCAGCCCGACGGCGGCGAACAGGCCCTTGAAATCACCGACACCCTGGTCCGTTCCGGCGCCGTTGACGTGCTGGTGGTGGACAGTGTCGCGGCCCTGGTGCCCCGCGCCGAACTGGAAGGCGAAATGGGCGACCATCATGTCGGCCTGCAGGCTCGATTGATGAGTCAGGCATTGCGCAAACTGACCGGTTCGGTGTCGCGGTCCAACACCATGGTTATCTTCATCAACCAGATCCGCATGAAGATCGGCGTCATGTTCGGCAGCCCGGAAACCACCACCGGCGGCAACGCGCTTAAGTTCTACTCCTCCATCCGCCTGGAAATTAGGCGCATTGGCGCGATCAAGGACCGTGACGAAATCGTCGGCAACCAGACCCGGGTCAAGGTGGTCAAGAACAAGCTGGCGCCACCGTTCAAGACGGTGGAATTCGATATCATGTACGGCGAAGGATTTTCCAAGACCGGCGAGTTGCTTGATCTTGGCGAAAAGGCGGGAATCATCGAGAAGTCCGGCTCCTGGTATTCCTGCAACTCCGAACGCATCGGTCAGGGCCGGGAAAACGCCAAGACCTTCCTCAAGGAAAACCCGGACAAGGCCGCCGAGATCGAACAGGCTATCCGCGCCAATGCCGGCCTGGTTTCCGCGGCCATGATGACCGGCCCGGAAACGGACGCGGATGACGATGAAGGCAAGGGCGAAGATATTCTCGCCACCCCCACCGGCAAGAAATAAACGCGAACGGGTAACGCCCATAATAACACCCCCGGCTTTAACGGGATGCATCAACCGCGGCCCCCTGGAATCCCCTCCGGGGGGCCACGTTTTTTAGAAACCTTCACTATAACATAGCTATAACGGGGCCTTAGCTGGACAGAAGGGGCCGTGCGCTGTAAAACCCGCAGGAAGTCGGTAATATCGGGGACATGGGGATGGGGAAGCCTTCCGTTCCCGCTTTCGTTTTCTCGTTCTTTCTTTGGGGCCAGGTTACATGCAGACCGTCAACGACATCCGCAAGGCGTTTCTCGATTTCTACGCCGGCCACGGCCATGAAATCGTCAATTCCGGACCCCTGGTGCCACATAACGATCCGACCCTGATGTTCACCAACGCCGGCATGGTGCAGTTCAAGAATGTCTTTACCGGCGTCGAGAAACGGGATTATGTGCGCGCCGCGACTTCGCAGAAATGCGTCCGCGCCGGCGGCAAGCACAACGACCTGGAAAACGTCGGCTACACCGCTCGCCACCACACCTTTTTCGAAATGCTGGGGAATTTTTCCTTCGGCGATTATTTCAAGGATACCGCGATCGAGCTCGCCTGGACCCTGATTACCCGGGATTTCGGCCTGCCCGTGGACAAGCTGCTGGTCACCGTCTATGCCGATGACGACGAAGCTTTCGGTCTGTGGAAAAAAATCGCCGGCCTGCCGGAAAACCGCATCATCCGCATTTCCACGTCGGACAATTTCTGGGCGATGGGGGAAACCGGGCCGTGCGGGCCGTGTTCGGAAATCTTCTACGATCACGGAGAACACATTCCCGGCGGCCCCCCCGGCAGCCCAGACGAAGACGGTGACCGTTTCATCGAAATCTGGAACCTGGTTTTCATGCAGTACGAACAGGTGTCGCCGGATAAACGGATCGACCTGCCGAAACCCTCTATCGATACCGGTATGGGTCTGGAACGGATCGCCGCCGTCCTGCAGGGCACCCACGACAATTACGAAACCGATCTTTTCAAATCCCTGATCCGCGCCTCGGCGGAAGCCACCGGCACCGACCCCGGCGGCGAACACGGGGTCTCGCACCGGGTTATTGCCGATCATCTGCGCGCGACCTCGTTCCTGATTGCCGACGGGGTGCTGCCGTCCAACGAAGGCCGCGGCTATGTGCTGCGCCGGATCATGCGCCGGGCCATGCGCCACGCCCATCTTGCCGGCGCCACCGACCCCCTGATCTATAAGCTGGTGCCGGCGCTGGTGGCGCAGATGGGCCAGGCCTTCCCGGAATTGATCCGCGCCGAAGCCTTGATCGAGGAAACCCTGAAACTGGAAGAAAGCCGTTTCAAGAGGACCCTGGAACGGGGCCTCAAGCTCCTCGACGAAGCCACGTCCGACCTTGCCAAGGGGGATGAGCTGGACGGCGAAACCGCTTTCAAGCTTTACGACACCTATGGGTTTCCCCTGGATATGACTCAGGATGCGCTCAGGTCCCGGGGCATCGGCGTCGATGTGGATGTTTTCAACACCGCCATGGAACGCCAGCGGACTGAGGCCCGCGCCGCCTGGGCCGGGTCCGGCGACGCGGCGACGGAAGACATCTGGTTTGAAATTCGCGAAGAAACCGGCGCCACCGAGTTCCTCGGTTACGGCACCGAAAGCGCCGAAGGCCGCGTCACCGCGCTGATTGTGAGCGGTGCGCGGGTGAACGAGGCCACCACCGGCGACAAGGTCGCGGTCGTCGTCAACCAGACGCCGTTTTACGGCGAATCCGGCGGCCAGATGGGGGACACCGGCCTGATGTTCGGCCCCGACGGGATACGCGTGGTCATTACGGAAACTCAGAAAAAAGTCGGCGACCTTCATGTTCATATTGGCGAGGTCGAACACGGCGTCCTCAAGGTCGGCGACGATGTTTCCTTAAGCGTGGATGGCGGGCGCCGTTCGGCGTTGCGCGCCAATCACTCCGCCACTCACCTG
Source organism: Rhodospirillales bacterium (assembly GCA_029879665.1). Lineage (GTDB taxonomy): Bacteria > Pseudomonadota > Alphaproteobacteria > Rhodospirillales > JAOUPW01 > JAOUPW01. The sequence goes on from JAOUPW010000030.1 coordinate 6,002, forward strand.
ATGCACGAGGCGCTCCGCCGCAAGCTGGGCGATCATGTCACGCAAAAAGGATCGATGGTGGCGCCGGACCGCCTCCGCTTCGACATCAGCCATCCCAAGGCGGTGGGCAAGGAAGAACTGGTCGAAGTCGAGGCTTCGGTCAATGACCAGGTGCGCGGCAATTCCGACGTGGTGACCCGCCTGATGACCCCGGAAGAAGCCATCGCCGAAGGTGCGATGGCGTTGTTCGGTGAAAAATACGGAGATGAAGTTCGGGTTGTGTCGATGGGGAGCGACAAGAACGCCGTTTATTCGACGGAACTCTGCGGCGGCACCCATGTGCGGCGCACCGGCGACATCGGTGTTTTTAAAATCATTTCCGAAAGCGCCGTCGCCGCCGGAGTGCGCCGGATCGAGGCGCTCACCGGCGAAGGCGCGCTGGCGTATCTTGAGGCCCAGGAACAAACCCTGCGGGAAGCCGCCGCGCTTTTGAAAGCGCCGCCGACCGAGGTGCCGGCCCGCATCGCCGCCCTGATCGAAGAGCGCAAGAAACTGGAACGGGAACTGACCGAGACCCGGAAAAAAATGGCGGCCGGCGGGAGCGGTACGGCGCAAACGGAAGTTTCCGACGTCGGCGGCATTAAATTCTCTCCCCGGCTGCTTGAAGACGTGCCGGCCAAGGATCTCAAGGGAATGGCCGACGACCTCAAGTCACAGCTCGGCTCAGGGGTGGTTGCGCTGATCAGCGTCAGTGAAGGCAAGGCCTCCCTGGTGGTCGGCGTCACCGGCGATCTGACCGACCGGATCAGCGCCGTCGATCTGGTGCGTGCGGGCTCGGCCGCCGTCGGCGGCAAGGGCGGCGGCGGACGCCCCGACATGGCCCAGGCGGGCGGCCCGGACGGCACCCGAGCCCAGGCGGCTTTGGAAGCGATCGAGCAGGCCTTGGCGGGCGCCCAGGGTTAAGTAGAATTCCAGCCCCGGGCCGGCACCTCAAAAGGCCACTTCTTGATTCCGTAATCTTGTCCACCTAATTTGTGTTTATGGACTGATTCCGTGCTTTAATCCTGCGGCTTGGTGCCGGGGTGGAAATTTCGGCGGATTCAATCTAGTGGGGGGCTAATTGGGAAACCTTCTCGACCATAAGAATCTCGGCAATATCATGAATTCGGTTACCCATTGGGTGATCGAGAACGTCCTCGTTTACAGCACCCTGTTGCAATTGTGCATCATCATTGCCGCCTTCATCATCGCCCGGATAAGTGCGCCTTTTTTGCAAAAAAGGATCGAGGAGGGGAAAAAGAGCCCCTGGTTCGAAAAATATTTTCCCCGTTTGGCCCATACCATCCTGCCCCTGGCCTTGCCGGTAATCTGGCTGATTCTGCAATGGCTGTCGGTTTTTATCGCCGAAGCGGCGGGCTGGAGCAGCCACCTGATCGAAAGCACGGTCAGCCTTTTGACCGCCTGGGTCATCATCCGCATGGTTACGTCCATCTTCGGCGATCCCGCATGGTCGCGGTTGATTGCCTATTCCGCGTGGACGGTGGCGGCCTTGAATATCGTCGACCTTCTGGATGTGACGATTTCGTTTCTGGATGGTCTCGCGATTCAGATGGGCGATATTCGCATTTCCCTGCTTGGGGTCGGCAAGGCCGCCCTTGCCCTGATTATCATGCTCTGGATGGCGGGCTATATCTCCAATTTGCTCGACCGCCGCATCAGCGCCTTTACGTCCATGACGCCCTCGTCCAGGGTTCTGTTCCGCAAGCTGTTCCGCATCGGTCTGTTTGCTTTCGCCGTGGTTCTGGCGCTCGAAAGCGTCGGCATCGACCTCACCGCATTCGCCGTGTTCAGCGGCGCCGTCGGCCTCGGCATCGGCTTCGGCCTACAAAAGGTATTTTCCAACCTGATCAGCGGCGTCATCCTGCTGCTCGACAAATCCGTCAAGCCCGGCGATGTTATCGCGATCGGCGAAACCTTCGGCTGGATCAATTCCCTCGGCGCCAGATATGTTTCGGTCATTACCCGTGACGGTATCGAGCATCTGATCCCCAACGAGGAATTAATCTCGCAACGGGTGGAAAACTGGTCCTATACCAACCGGCTGATCCGCCTAAGGGTTCCCATCGGTGTAGCCTATACCTCGGATATTCATGAGGCCATCGAAGTCGCTATTCAGTCGACCCATGGGCTTGAACGGGTGCTTGTCGACCCGCCGCCAGTCTGTCATTTGATCGGATTTGGCGATAATGCGGTGAACCTGGAATTAAGAGTCTGGATTCAGGATCCGCAAAAGGGAGTCACCAACGTCAAGAACGAGATCCTGCTCAGAATCTGGGACCTGTACAAGGAACACGGAATTGAATTCCCGTTCCCGCAACGCGACCTCCATCTGAAAAGCGCGGTCCCCCTGACGATTACCCCGTCCGCGGAAACGTAAGGCCGGGGGGCGTTACTTGGCGTCCGACGCCATCTGCATTTTTATGATTCGGTCGGGATCTGTGACCGCGCCGTTGCGGGATTTGTCCCCGCGCTTGATTCTTCCCACATGCTCCATGCCGTCGATAACCTTGCCCCAGACCGTGTACTGGCCGTCCAGCCACTGGGATTTGGCAAAGACGATAAAAAACTGCGAATCAGCGCTGTTCGGGCTGGAGGAGCGGGCCATGGATAGGGTGCCGCGCACATGGGGCTCATTGGAAAATTCGGCCGGCAGCTTGACGCCGGAGCCGCCGGTGCCATCCCCCTTGGGGTCGCCGGTCTGAGCCATGAAGCCGCCGATAACCCGGTGAAAGGGAAGGCCATCGTAAAATCCCTTGCGTACCAGTTCCTTTATGCGTGCGACGTGACGGGGCGCCAGGTCGGGGCGCATTTCAATGGTGACTCGACCGTCTTTTAAATCGAGATAGAGCGTATTCTCGAGGCCCGCGGCCTTGACGGGAGCGGCCAGCAGGATGGTTAAAAAGGAAATGGCCAGCAGGGGCGCGGCGCGGCGAAAAAGAAATCTCATGGAGAGTAATCCTGACATAAATGTTAACCTGTAGTTTATCCACGGGCATGAACGGCCATCGGCCGATAGGATATTACTTAACAGATAACGAGGAATCAATCGAACAGGGCGTCGATTTCAGACTGGGAAATGGCCGTGTCTTCGTTCTGAGGGCCATGCAGGAGTTTTTCGTCCTCGGATTTTTCCACTTTTTCAACCTCGACCTTTTCCAGTTCGGTTTTCCCCCACACATCGATCAGGGCGTTGACCCGGTCTTCCACATAGGTGACGGATTTAACCACTTTGGAAACACGTTGTCCGGTGATGTCCTGAAACGAGCAGGCTTCAATAACCGCCCGATCGTTTTCTTCGATTTCATTAAGCAAAGCGGACTGTTCCTCGCTGGCGCCTTCTTTCAGCTTGGCAATGATGCTGTCGTTTTTTTCCATGCAACCCATGATAACGTCGGTTGCGTGTTCGGTTGCCTTAACGATGGCATCCAGCTGATCGCCCATGCTCTCGAATTTATGGTCTTCGTCGGCCGGTCGACTGATGGCGGCGATTTCCCTGCGGACTCTTTGAATATATTGAAAGAGTCCGACAAGCTCTTTCCTTAGAGCTTCGTTTTCCGCTGCCTCGATTGGTGTCATGGATGTGATCCGATATAAAGCTTCATGCACTGCCTCGCCGTCCATTCCGAACAGGGTGGATCCAGCAATGTGTTTGAACTAAAGTGCACTGATTTTATTAATATATTCTTTTCAAGGCCAGATGCCGGGTCTGCTGCAGGCCAAACGTGACATAAGGTTGTATGAAGCCTTAATGCGCAATACCCCAGTAATAAGAAGCCTTACTTGTCGGAATTTCCGTCGTCTTCGCGCAAAAGATTCTTGATTGCCAATGCATAAAGCTTCTGTTTGTCCTCGTCCTTGAGGTCATCGAGAATTTTGGCCTTGGCATTTCTCGCCGCCATGGCATGGCGGATCAGTTCCTTGCGTTCCGGGGTCATGACCCTATCGACATTGACCTCAAGTTCCCGAACCTTTTGGTCGCGCTGGGATAATTTTTTTTGCGCGCGCCGCTGTTCCAGCTTTTGCCGGGCTTCCTTTTCAAGGAAAATTGACAGGAACGCATCGGAGATGAATTTAAACATGCTAAAAATCAAGCCAAAGTCAGGTTAAAATCAAAAAACCAATGGGCCATACACATCCCCGGAAGGCCCGATCCTACGGTTCAGGCACATGAAAGTACAATAT
>JAOUPW010000475.1 GCA_029879665.1 Rhodospirillales bacterium
ATGACGCGACCCTGGAACAGGCCTTCCGCGCCCGCGACCTGGGCCAGATGCTGGGCCTGATCGAGGCGATCCCGATCGTGCCGCTGCTGAACAAACTGGCCCCGGAAACGAGGGGACAGACTATGCGGCTGCTGATGGATGCGATGAAGAGTGGAACCGAAGCGGGTTTAAAGGAGGCAGCAACCGTTCTCGGAGAGAATTTGATTGCTTCTGACTTTGTCCGGTATGACCCGGAGCGAAAAGCACATGTGGCTGTCGTGGATGGTGCGACCGTGAGCTTTACCGCCGGAACGATCTTCGAAATGTTAGATCACGTGTTTGCAAAATAGAGTGAACGAGGGACAATTCGGTCGAAAGGATCATGAGGGGCCAAAATACTAATATCGGTTTTGCTCGAAATAGGGCATTTGCAGGCGCTGGCATCGCTCGTTTTCGAACAGTTCTTTCCATGAAAGCGGGAGTTTTTCACGTTTGAGTGTAAGTTCAATCATATCTCTGTTGAAATAACAGAAATCGGGTTTGGTAGGATACTGGCGGTGCCTGCCAAGTCTTTCGGCGCAAATAGACGGGCTTTGGATTTCTTCGACGCACTGGGCGTAGTCACGGTCCGGGGTCTCTCGGTTACCTGCAAGAGTGGCCTCCATGTCGTTCGATAGGCCTAGTCTGGCGCAACGCTCGTTAAAAAACAGATCGCGCCATTCAGCCTGGTTTACATCCGTAATGGCCGCATGAACCCGCGCGCCCACCGCCTCGCAAGTGGCGTCGTCACGAGGATACCAGGCGTAGCGACCGAGTTTTACCAGGCAGGTGTCTTCGCTTTCGCCCGCCTCGCCCAGGCAGGACATGAAAGCGTTCTTACCCGCCTTGTCCGCCTCGGAGAATTCCGCGTTCGCCGATAGCGGTGATGCGGAAGCCGCAAGCATTACGACGGCGGCGCACAGACGGCGGAATCGAACCGGCATGGGCAAGGCAACCTCTCCCCTCTCGCTTCTTCTCCCAAGGGTAGCATGGCGGAGGAGGGCGGCAAAGGCCGGACAGGACGCGGCACGCTGCAATACAGGGGCCCGGCAGACCATGAACCGATGAGCAATGGTGCTCTATTAATCCGTCCGGTAAACCCGGGATAGCTCAGCCGGACCCCGTCATGATCCCGTCACAGTTGCTGACCCCGTCACAATTTATTCGTGACAAAGCGCACTCGTTTTGATTGAATGGGAATTCACAATATCTCGAAAAGAGATGCTGTGGATAAGAGGCGGGTATGAAACACAATATCTTTACAGTTGTTACCTCGGTTGAACGCGAGAGCGTCGACCAGCTCCGACAGTATCTGGTCAATCTGAATTACCTTGGCGCGGCACCGAAGGACGATCCGCTGGGCCTTACCAGATTACCGATGCTGCACTTCGCCAGCCTGTTTCTTTTCGACGATCCCAAGGATGGCTGGTTCCTGGTGCTAGAGAGCAACATAGACGGAGAGATCGACCCTTATCTTGACGCCCTGGCCAAAGAAGGCGCCGCATGCCTGGCGAAGATCTACAGCTATTGCGGTGGCGCGCCGAGCACATCGCCTTCAGCATTGCCGAATTATTGGCGTCAGCACATATACCACCCGGAAGCCGGCTATGTTGGCAACCCGTTTCGCACCTGCCAGCAGATTAAGCTCGAAGCCCATGTGCACCGCGTAGCGGACCAGGCTTTAGGCTTCACGGGCAAGCTGAAGGAGCCTGGCGATGCGGCAAGCGACGTTATCAAAGCCTTGGAGGATGCCCCCCACACCGCGACGTACGCAACTGGTGAAATGGGGCGTTCCGGATCGACGGCAGCGAGGCTGATGGGGGCTGCGGCAGCTCTGGTACCTGTTGTTTTCTGGGTAGCCGTTTTTTTGCCCCTCCTTCTGATCAACTACCTTAAGGAGCGTGCGGCCAAGGGCGATGATCTACGCCCGGACGCCTACCATGTCAGAAATCAGAAGCAGTTCGAGGACTACCAGCCGACAAACCATATGGTCAGCATCGTGCATCTGCATCCCGACTGGACACGCAGGACAGCAAAACGGGCCGCGTTCCGCATCCTGAATTTTCTTGCGCGCCACCACTTTACCAAGGGACAGCTAGGCTCCATTCCAACCATTCATTTTGCGCATTGGGCGTTCCTGCACGAGGGACGCCGGCTTCTTTTCGTCAGCAATTACGATGGCAGTTGGGACAGTTATCTGGACGATTTCACCCTGAAGGCGGCAAAGGGCCTGACACTGGCCTGGGCGCACAGCAAGGGCATTCCCGACACCCATTTCATGCTTTGGGGCGGCGCTGCAAAGGGGCCCGCATTCATCGACTGGGCGCGCCGTTCGATGGTACCGACCCTGGTCTGGTACAACGCCTACTCCTGGATGAGTGTCGGGAATATCGACAGGAATACGGATCTCCGCGAAGCGATCGTTAAGGACAAGAATGCCCAGAATAAAGGGTCCTGGCTGGAAAGGATCTAGGAATGGCAGACGATGTGACAATCGATTTCGACGATATCCAGGGGTTCGTGGTCCGAGGGTTCGGCGGGCTCGCCCATGCGGGCTATCTCTTCTTCAAAATTGACGATGAGGCGGCTTTCCGCACGTGGCTGCGCGAACGTTTGAGCGAGTATTTTTTCACGCCATCGACGGCTCGCGAGGATGTTCCGGCGCCGGCCGCGGCACTCGGCCTGTCTGCGAGTGGCT
>JAOUPW010000476.1 GCA_029879665.1 Rhodospirillales bacterium
ACCCGGCCGATCCTGACGAAGGAAAGCCCGGTCTGCGAAGCCTGGCGTGAACGATATATGTCGTTGAAAGAAGGGGATATTTCACTCAACAAGTTCAGCCCTACCGGGTTTTATTCGTCCGCCGTCGATAACGATTTCCTCCGCGAGCTTAAGGCCCAGAGCGACCGTCAGGTTCCCTATACCCGTGAACCCATCGACGATCATATCGAACCCTTGCCCATCGGCGCCCGCGGCCGCGCCGTCTATCTGACGAAAACGGAAAAAAAACATGCCGAACAGTGGATCGCCGAAGGCTTCACCGAAGCCATGCGGACTCCGGATTCAACCCTGATCTTCGTCACGCCGGAAACGGCCAAATCCATTCTTGCCGATCAGCAGGCGTGCATGGGTTGTCTCAGCCAGTGCCGTTTTTCCAATTGGGCCGACAATGATGAAGGCACTACCGGCAAGCGGGCCGATCCCCGCTCGTTTTGTATTCAGAAAACCCTGCAGTCCATCGCCCATGGCGGCGATGTGGAAAAAAACCTGATGTTCGCTGGCCACAACGCCTTTCAGTTCGCCCGCGATCCGTTCTATTCCAACGGCTTTATTCCTACGGTCAAGGAACTGGTCGAGCGACTGATCAGCGGCGATTGACCTCCATCAAGTTGCCGGAATAACCCTATAATATTACTGTATTTATTTTTGGAGCAATTCCAAAAAAAGGGTTTGCATGTTGATAAAATACATTATAATAACATTATAAAATATACGGTTATAAGCGGGCTTCCGGTTATTTTAGACAGGCTTAAACTTTAATTTCGGCCCAAGGCGGAAACCTTCAGCGGCATCCCTGGAAAACTCAAACCTTCATGTGAGTTAAAAGGAAAAAAAGGACAACAATATGAGACCTTACAGTCTAGTTCTTGAACAACTCCGTTCCGCCGGGCTTCGGCCGACCCGCCAGCGTTTGGCCTTGGCGAAGCTTTTGTTTGACGGCGATGATCGGCACGTCACCGCGGAGTTACTTCATGGCGAAGCCTTGCAAAACGGAATTCGAGTATCGCTGGCAACCGTGTATAACACGCTCCATCAGTTTACGACTGTCGGGTTGTTGTCCGAGATCGTCGTTGATTCCCAGCGGTCTTATTTCGATACCAATATCTCCCGCCACCATCATTTCTATTTCGAAAATTCGGGCCGGCTGGAAGATATTTGCGGCGAAGATATTATTGTCACCCAGATGCCGACGCTTCCCTCGGGAACGTCGCTCAACCGGGTTGACGTTGTCGTGCGGGTCAATGACGCTGCATAATTAATGTTTGTTTACAGCTAGTTGTAGCGTACTTTAGAATAAATAAAAAAATATTGACTCTTTAACTCCGCCCGTCCATATTGGGCATGCTGGCTGTTCGCGCACCATGGCGTCAGCGTCGGCGCGCGAACGGCAGCTGTTGATATCAATTCAACTGTTTCACATCCGATCTTGAAAAAGGGAGAAAGCATCCATGGCCAACCTTAAGGGGTCCAAAACCGAAGAAAACCTGAAAGCCGCGTTCGCCGGCGAATCCCAAGCCAATCGCCGCTATCTTTATTTTGCGCAAAAGGCCGACATCGAAGGTTACAACGATGTAGCCGCCGTGTTCCGCTCCACCGCCGAAGGCGAAACCGGTCACGCCCACGGCCATCTGGAGTTTCTTGAAGAAGTAGGCGATCCCGCCACCGGCCTTCCCATCGGCGGCACCGGCGAAAACCTGAAGGCTTCCGTTGCCGGGGAAACCCACGAATACACCGACATGTATCCGGGCATGGCGAAATCGGCCCGCGAAGAAGGCTTTGACGAAATCGCAGACTGGTTTGAAACTTTGGCGAAAGCCGAAAAATCCCACGCTGGACGTTTCCAGAAAGCGCTCGACACGCTCGGCTGAACCGGACGCTCCGGTTTATCGTAAATAATTCGGCGGGCGGAGAATCGGTATAAGAAAGTTCTCCGCCGCCGTTTATTATTAGTTAGTTGAGGAAGTTCCATGCGCGAAGGCAGCCTGGAGGCACCCGTCCGCCATCCGATTCGCTGGCAGGATGCGGAATATACCGACGAGGAAAAAATAAACGCCGAATTGGAGCGGGTGTTCGACATCTGCCACGGCTGCCGCCGTTGCTTCAATTTATGCGATAGCTTTCCCCGTCTCTTCGATCTGATCGATGAATCTGAAACCGGCGAACTGGACAGCGTCAGCAAGGCGGACTTCAAACCGGTAGTCGATGCATGCACCTTGTGCGACATGTGTTTCCTGACCAAATGCCCTTACGTTCCGCCTCACGAATTCAATCTTGATTTCCCCCACCTCATGCTGCGTTACCGCGCGATGGAGTTGAAAAAAGGGAAAGTCGGGATAATCGACCGCCAACTGACTAAAACCGATCGCAACGGAAAAATCGGCTGCGGCATGTCCGGCCTCGCCAACTGGGCAACAAAGGAAGGTAATGCGCTGACCCGACCGTTGATGCAGGCGACCGCCGGCATTCACAAGGAAGCCGCCTTGCCCAAATATGCCGCTACGCCTTTTATAAAAAGAGCGAAAAACGAGGCGCCTCCTGTCAATGCCGCCGCGCCGGCCCATGGCCGCAAGGCGGTGATATATGCAACCTGTTTCGCCAATTACAACAATCCGGATATCGGTATGGCGGCACTAAAGGTGTTGGCGCAAAACGGGGTTGAAACGGAAGTGGTCTAT
>JAOUPW010000477.1 GCA_029879665.1 Rhodospirillales bacterium
CCGGCATGAGTGAACGCCATTATGCGACCACGGTCCCCCTCAGGTTGAACGCGACCAAGGCTGAACCGGGGGAAGCCCTGCTGGCCTTCGGACCCGACGGCCCCCGGCGCGCGCTCAACCTGAGCCGCCGGGGCAACCTGGAAGAAGCAGCGGCCAACCTTTTCGCCATGTTGCGGACGCTGGATAATTCAGGAATTCGGGGAATTGCGGTGATGCCCATCCCGGATCATGGTTTGGGCCGAGCCATCAATGATCGCTTGAAACGGGCCGCTACGACCGAACATCAATAAGTTATAAATATATCCAAAGTAGCCTTATAGCCATTCTAAATCGTGAGTTAATCAGGATTTCCAAACTATGAGACGTTACGCCACGCTTTTCCTGGCAGTCCTGCTGGCCATTTTTCTTTTTTCCGAACTTCACCCCGCTTTCGCGAGGAATCACAGAAGTCGCATGGAAAGAGAAATGATGAACATCGACAATTCTGCCTCTGAAACCGAAAGACAAGAAAGCAACGGCCCTATAGACCCTGATACGGAACCGCCGCAACGCGGCAAGCCGATGAAAAAAGCAAAATTCTATTTCAGGCGCTCCATAGGCGCCGCTAAGGCAGGAAACACGGAACAGCAACGCGATGATATTAAAAAGTCTGTTGAATACCTGAGGCAACTACCCGTTGTTCCCCAGCACAAAAACGGGGCTCGCTTGTATTTCAAGGTCTACCTGGAAGCGGCAAAAGCGGAAAGTCTTAGCGGGTCACGGAAACAGGCGATCGATTACGTAAACGAAGCGATCACAAAAGGGGAAGAAACGGGCGATTTCTGGGTAGTTTTCTGGTTGGCGGATGTTTACGCCCGAAAAGCTGGACTGTTAATTACGATCGGAAAATTAGAAGAGGCTGAGAAAACCCTAGAAAAGCTTCAGAAGGCCCTTGATGAAATCGAGATGGACAACCGTTGGGATAAGTTTCCCGACCGCCGCAAAATTATTTGGAAAGTAAAAGTCAAAAAAAACCAGGCCCAGTTGGCTGAGAAAAAAGGTGAACTTAAGAAAGCCGAAGCTTTGCTCCGAGAATCAATTGAACTTGCCGGTTCCGACGAACAGGTTCGAGCCAACAATCTTTACAGATATCAAATTTCCGATCTCAGTGCGGTCTTGATGAAGCAGGGCCGGATGGACGAAGCGGAAGTCGAAGCCCGCCGGGCACTCACCATTACGGAAAAACAGGTTGGCAAGAAGCATACCAGCACGGCGCGGGCGCTTGTAATGCTGACGCGGGTGATTATGAATCAGGGGCGGTATGATATGGCGGAAAAATTGGCAAGGGAAACACTTGCCATATACGAATCCGTCGGCGCTTCGCAAGATTCTTTTCTCAAGGCGTTGACTTACCAGAAACTGGGAACGTCCCTCATTTCTCAAGGAAAATGGGACGAAGGCATCAAACAATTCGAAATCATACGTTCCAATCTGGGAAACCAAAAAGGAATATTCCGGAAACGATTCAAAACTGATATCGCATGGATGATCGCGCTTTATCATAAAGGACTTCATGATGAAGCGATCGCCGCGCTCGAAACCATAAACACCGAAAAAAATTCGGCAAAGGGTAGCGGCAGAGATATAAAGCTGGGTGTTTTTGCCGCACACCTTTCGGCCAAGGGCGAATATGTCAGGGCGCTCGAGCTGTTTCACCGGGTTCTTCCGAATATCCTATCCCGCTCCCTGAGCAGCAAGGACACGGATGACGCGGTCACCCTGCGCGAACAGCGCTTAAAATTTGTTCTGACTCAATATCTGGATTTGCTGGCGAAAATTCGAGGAACCGGCATTGAAAAGAAAACGGGCATGAACCTGCCGGCGGAAGGATTCAAGATCGCTAACATCGCCCGCGGCCAGGCGGTTGAAAACGCCTTGCTGGAAAGTGCCGCCCGGGGAGCGGCGACAAATCCTGAACTGGCGGAAATCGCCCGCCGCGAACAAGACATCCGAAAGCAAATTCCGGCTTATTATGGAATCCTGACCAGCGTGTTGAAACTCCCCTCCGGAGATCAGGACCCTGAAGTTATCAAGGACCTTCAATCCAAGATCGAAAAACTTCGCATGGAACGCGAAGATATCCTAAAGGATATCGAAAAACGTTTTCCAGGTTATGCTCGCTTAATCAATCCCAAGCCTGCCGGACTGGAAGAAGCGCGGGTGGCTTTGCTGCCCGGCGAAACCATAATCTCTTTTTTCGTCGGAGACCGTTATCTCCATACTTGGGCCGTCCCACATTCAGGTGAAATTCTTTACAATGCCGTCGAAGTAAAGCGGGACAACATCGAAGAAGAGGTTGCTATCCTGCGGAGTTCCCTCGACCCCAATGCCGGCAGCATCGAGGAAATTCCGGATTATGACCTTAAAACCGCCTACAGCCTATTCGATAAAACCCTGAAACCCGTCGAAGCCTCATGGCGCGATGCGAAAACCCTGATCATCGTTCCCCACGGCGCCCTTGGTTCCCTGCCCCTTTCTGTTCTGCCGACTCAAGAGGCAAAAATCGGGGCTGATAACGACGGAAAATTCACCGGCTACAGAAACGTTCCCTGGTTGGCAAAAAGCCATGCGACTGTGATGCTGCCTTCGGTTGCTTCCCTGGAGGCCCTCAGGACCATCAAGCGGGATACGGCGGAAAGACATCCCTTCACCGGGTTCGGCGATCCTTAT
>JAOUPW010000478.1 GCA_029879665.1 Rhodospirillales bacterium
ACTTCGTCATCCATATCCTCGCGAATGCAGGGAACGTTGGTGGAAATCTCAATCACTTCCAATTTGTAAATTTCAGAAAATTCGCCGGCTTCCGTCATGGCGGTGCCAGTCATGCCCGCCAGCTTTGGGTATAGGCGGAAATAATTCTGAAAGGTAATCGAGGCAAGAGTCTGATTTTCGTTCTGAATCTTGACCTTTTCCTTGGCTTCCAGGGCCTGGTGCAATCCTTCTGAAAAGCGCCGTCCTTCCATCATGCGACCGGTAAATTCGTCGATGATGATGACCTTGTCGTCCTTGACGATGTAATCCGTATCACGCTGGAACAGGATGTGGGCGCGTAACGCCTGGTTTGCGTGATGGACAAGGGAGACGTTCTGGATATCGTAGAGAGCGCCTTCTTTCAGGGTGCCGGACTCTCGCAGCAGTTTTTCCAGCTTTTCCGTTCCCTGCTCGGTGAAGCTGACGGCGCGGGCCTTTTCGTCCTTTTCATAATCCGCTTCATCCAGACGCGGGATTAGCTTGTTAATGGCGGTATAAAGGTCGGATGAATCCTCCGCCGGACCGGAAATAATCAACGGCGTGCGGGCTTCATCAACCAGGATCGAATCGACTTCATCAACAATGGCGTAGTTGAACGGGCGCTGGACCATTTCCTCCAGACTGAATTTCATGTTGTCGCGCAGGTAGTCGAAGCCGAGTTCGTTGTTGGTGCCGTAGGTGACGTCGGCGCCGTAGGCCTCCTGCCGCTCGGCATCGTCCAGATCGTGAAAGATGCAGCCGGTCGTGAGTCCGAGGAAGGTGTAGATTCTACCCATCCATTCAGAATCGCGCTTGGCCAGGTAATCGTTGACCGTCACCACGTGCACGCCTTTGCCGGAAAGCGCATTGAGGTAAACGGGAAGGGTTGCAGCCAGGGTTTTGCCTTCGCCGGTCTTCATTTCGGCGATCATGCCGCGGTGGAGGATGATACCGCCCATGAGCTGGACGTCAAAGGGGCGCTGGCCAAGGGTACGCTTGGCGGCTTCGCGGACAGTGGCGAAGGCATCCACCAGCAGGGCGTCGAGTTTCTCGCCGTCGGCGAGGCGTCCCTTGAGCCAGTTGGTGCGAGCCCTAAGCGCGTCGTCGCTTAAAGCCTCCAGTTCCGGCTCGAGCGCGTTGATGGCGTCGATGTCCGATTTCAGACCTTTGAGATATCGCTCGTTGGCGGAGCCGAACAAGCGCTGAGCGATGGCGCCGAGCATGAAATAAACCCTGAAAAACCTTGAAGAATTTACGTTAGGGAGGAGCTCTATCTCCCGACTGCAGAGAGATAGATGCCTAGCGCACATCTGTCAATGCAGGGAGAGGCATGCTTTTCGCTAATTTCACCGGTCCGAATCGGAGAAATTGAATACTTATTAATGACTTCGAAGGCCTAATATTGGTGGAGGGTGGAGAGTGCCGCCTCCCGGAACTTTAACCTATGGCGGGTTGATTCCTTCGCCCTAGGCTCGAACATGGACCCCGGATCAGACCATGAACAGCATGCGCTATGACAGCATCAAGGTCCTCGTTGCCGAGCCGTCGGCTGATCTTCGCCGTCAGATCAAGTCCACACTGCACAATTTCGGCATCAAGAACGTCATCGATACCGGTAATCTGGGGGTCGTGGTCGATACCATCAATGAGGGGAGTATCGATCTTCTGATCGGCGACACCAAGATGCCCGAAGGCGACTTGAGTGAAGTGGTATACAACATCCGCCACGGCGATGTCGGCGACAATCCCTTTCTGGTGACCATCATCCTGGTTTCAGATCCTTCGAAGGAAATCCTGAAAAAGGTTATTGATTCGGGAACCGACGTCATTCTGGTAAAACCCTTCGCCCTGGGAGATATCTCGGATCGGATTGATGCCCTTGCAAAATACCGCAAACGGTTTGTTGTCACCGCAAAATATGTCGGCCCTGACCGACGAGGTAAAACCCGGGTCGAGGGAGAAGAAATTCAGTTGATCACCGTTCCCAATCCCTTGCAGGATAAATCATTGGGTCATAGTGATCGGCTGAAAATTAAAAGGGATGTTGAATCGGCGACGAAGTTGATCAATGAACAAAAAATTGAACGCTATGCGGTACAGATTAATTGGCTAATTGACAGAATCACCCCTGATTTTGTTCCCCTGGACCCAGCCGAGACCATCAACCTGGATCCGGACGTGGTGAAGTACCTTAAGGGGCTGAGTGTGGTGGCGGAGGATTTTAGGCGACGTCTGAAAAAAACCCGCTTCCTGCATCTTTCAGAAATGGGCGTCACGTTGAGGAACATGTCCAATTCCATGTTGGCAAGCGCCGGAAAAGTAACGGTCGAGGATCTTGTAATCATGTCCAAGCTTGGCATGACTATTCAAAATACGTTTGATCGGTGGAAATTGCTGGAGGATGCAGATAAGGCAAAGGCCTCCGATGAGGCCGGCTATTCATGACCTGCATCTCCTGTTTGTAAACACTGTAAAATGTAGCAGGGCTGGAACATTTTATGAGCATCACGCGGTTTGACAAGGTCAAGGTTCTCATCGCCGAACCGAACCGGGAGCTTCGTCATGAGATCAGGGCTATGCTCGAAGGTTTCGGCTTCAGGAAAATCATTGATACCGGCAACCTGGGATTCGTGGAAAAAACCATAATCGCCGAAGACATCGACCTTCTTGTCGGCGATACCAACTTA
>JAOUPW010000479.1 GCA_029879665.1 Rhodospirillales bacterium
CGCAACACCTTGCCCGGCACCGGAGCCGAAACCACATAGACCTCCTTCACCCGGGTACGGCCTTCCTCGTTGACCGTCACCACGAGGGAACCGCGCGTGACCCGGCCCAGATCGACCAGCACCGGCTTCGGCGCAAAGGCATAGACCAAAGCCATGATCAAAATCACGGCGGGAACGGTCCAGGCTATTAATTGGCGGATTTTGGACTTCATGGGTTTTACTCCCGAGTCTTCAGGACCTCGGTCAGGTCCAGCCGGTCGATGCGACGCCGCACCAGCAGGCCCGACAGCAGCGAAGCCACACTGACCACGACGACGGCAATTCCAAACGTCGAGTGTTCCACCACCAGCGGCACCCGGTAGAGGTCGGTTTCGAACGACCACGCCATCAGGGCGGCGAGACCGTAGCCGAGCACGCAGCCCAGCGGCAGTGCGATCAGGGTGAGCACCGCCAGTTCGCCCAACAGGATGACGGAGACTTCCATCCGGGTAAAGCCCATGACCCGGAGGGTTGCCAGGTCGCGGGCCCGTTCGGAAAGTGAAATGCGGGCGCTGTTGTAAACCACGCCGATGGCGATCAGGGCGGCGAAGGCGACGTAGAAACTGTTCATGTGGTTGATGTGCTCTTCGATGGTTTCGCGGAAAGTTTTGAGGTCGGCCGCGAGCACGGACACCCCGGCCACCGCCGGCGTGTCCTTGAGCCGCCGGTAAAGCGCCGGGCCTTGCCGGCCGTCGACCATGAGATAGGCGCCGGAGACCACCGGCCCCTCGCCCATGAAGCGGTTGAGCGCGCTGCGTTCCATGTAGGCGGGCGCGCCCAGGTATTCTTCGGCGATGGCGGTGACCGGAATGCGCGCCACCGGCCGGCGGCCTTCCAGCGCCTCGACGGTGACCCGGTCGCCCCGTCCCGCGCCCAGGGTTTCGGCGAGATGGGTGGACAGCACCAGCCCTTCGCCGGGCACCGGCACCGGACGCAAGTGGGTATCCAGGATGCGGCGCAGGTCCGAGTTTTCCGCGATGCCGTCGATGGCGGTGCGCTGTTCCAGGTGGCCGAACCGCAACCGCACCGGCACCGCCCGGTAGCCTTCGGCGGCGCGCACCCCTTGCAGGTGGCGCACGTCGGCCAGCACCCGCTGCCCCCGGGGCTGGTTGAAGGTAACCGCCGCGTCATAACGGTTGGCGTGATGGAAATAGGTTTCGATCATGTGATCGAAGGCGTCGTAGAAAAACAAGGAAGCGACTAGGATGGTCACCGCCAGGCTGACGCCCAGGGTCGTCATCGCCGCGCGCAGGGGCCAGCGGACGATATTGCGAACCATCATGCGCGTCGCCTGTGCCGCGTTCCGGCCCAGCAACAGGCGTTCCGCCGTGCCCTTGCGATAACTCGCGGGCGGGGCCGGGATCATGGCGACGGCGGGCGGCAGGGCGACGGCGCGGCGCACCGCGCCGATGGTTCCCGCCACCGCCAGGGCCAGGGTGAACAGTCCGGCGGAAGCGAAGACGGCGGGATAGAGATAATATTGGAGAATGGGAAACCTGAAGAATTCGGCATAGAGCCTGGTCAGGGCCTGGCCCAACCAGGCGCCGCCGGCAAAGCCCAGGGCCAGGCCGAGAACCGTGATCACCAGCACGAACTGCAGGTAATGCCAACCGACGGCGCGGTTGGCATAGCCGAAGGCCTTGAGCAGCCCGATCTCGGCGCGGTCGGACTGGATCAGCCGGGACATCACCACGTTGAGCAGAAAGACGGCGACGGCGAGGAAGATGGGCGGTGCGATCCCGGTCAACGCCTCGAGCTGGTCCATCTCGCCGACCAGATAGGCGTTGGAAAGCTGATCGTCGCGGCCGTAGGCGCCGATGCCGCCGTAAGGTTCCAGCAGGGCATCCAGGCGGTCGGTCACCGCCGCCACCGGCGCCCCCCGCGACAACGCCAGGGTCACGTCGTTGAAGGCGCCTTCCAGATCGAAGGCGGCGGCCAGGGCGTCCCAGCTCATCCACAGGACGCCGAAACGGCGGTTGTCGGGAACCAGGACCCCCGGCCCGATGGCGTAGACGAATTCCGGCGACAACGCGACGCCGACCACGTGCAAGACGCGCTTGCGGCCGTTCATCAACGCCGACACCGTATCCCCGGGAATCAGGCCGTGGGCTTCGGCGAAGGCCTCGCTCAGCACCACTTCGCCGGCGTGTCCGGGCGCGGGCAGGCGCCCCCGGCGCAGGGTCAGATCGTTGAGCAGCGGCCGGCCCCGGGACGGGATCGAAACCAGGCGGCCGACCGCCGGCTCGTCCTGACCGGCCACGTCCACGGTTACGTCTTCGACGATTCGCGTTTCCACCCGTTTGACGCCGGGGATGCGGGCGATTTTGCGTGCCAGCCGTTGCGGCGCGCGCTTGGCATGGGCGAAGACATCGGCGAACCGATTCCGTTCGTAATAGGCGGCGCGGATTTCAGCCAGGGAATTGACGGTGCCGAGCGACATCACATAAGTGGCGATACCGCAGCCGACCACCAGGGCGATGGCCAGCACCGGTCCCCTGATGTGCCACAGGTCGCGCCAAAGTTTTCGATCCAGCGCCCGCATGGGTTCTACCATTCCAGTTCCTTCGGCATTCGCTTGCGTTCGTTGACGCGGGTCTCGGCGATTTGACCGTCGGCAAGAAAGACGACCCGGTCGGCCATGTCGGCGATGACCGCGTTGTGGGTA
>JAOUPW010000480.1 GCA_029879665.1 Rhodospirillales bacterium
AGCCGCAGTTGAAATGCGTCAGGAGAACCGTGACGCGAGCGTATTCTGGCGTCAGTTGCGCCAACAGCGCATCACCCATCTTCTGCTGTCTGCGCACCAGCCTTCCGAAAGTCTTCCCGGGCGGCTCTTGCGTAACCGTTGTCTGATTGAAGTGCGGAAATTTACCGTTAATACCTTTGCTTCACGAACCTTGCCCGGACCGGGCCTGTCGCAGCAACAATGGGCATTATACCGCCTGACCCCGGAGGCATGCCCGTTTGCAGCAAAGCCCCCCTATAAAAAGGATACTCCGGAAAGAAAGACGCCTTCATGATTTTTTCGCGGTTTCACAAAGGCCATATTCTTGGGGTGGCGGCGGTTTTAATAATTCCCATGTCTTTTTTCGCTTCCAAGGGACTTGCGCCTCTGTTTGTGATCGCCGCCGTTTTTGCACTGGCGGCTGAATATTTCCAAACTCGGTCGCTGCCTTCTCTCCCGCGTCCATTTACCGCCCTGTTGTCACTTGTTGTTCTGTGGGGACTTGCAAGTTCGCTCTGGTCGATTACCCCATACGATAGCGCCTACCTTACTCTTCCTCTCGGCGCCACCTTTCTGGGCGGTTTGGTTCTGGTCGCATTGGCGAAAGATCTTCGTTCCCATGAACGCGACTTTTTCGAGGCCGCCTTGATTTCGGGTGTCGGGTTTGGATTCGCCTTGCTCGCCTTTGAGGTTCTGACGCCGCTTCTGCTAACGGGTATTTTGTTCAAGATCCGTTACGGCGTGGAACTGAAATTGAATTATACGTCCGACAATTTTTTCAAGACCGCCATTGTGGTATTGGCCCTGATGACATGGCCCGTTCTCAATATTTTCTGGAAACGGAAGCGATTTGTTGTTTGCATGCTTATTTCCATATCGGTTTTGCTGCTCATGTATCGCAGCGGCGCCTTGGCGGCTTTCGCCGGTTTTGCGATCGGCCTTGCTTCGGTCGGCGGCGTTTGGGCGATTCGACAAAACGCGAAAATTATTTATTCAATTTTGATCGGCCTTGCCGTTCTCACTGCGCCCTTGATCCCGCCTCTGATGCCGGACACGAAAACCCTATCGGAAATGGCGCCGAACCTTCCCGATGCTATTTTTCCCCGCGTCTTCATCTGGCATAACGCTTCTCGGATTATTGCCGAACATCCCGTGCTCGGCACCGGGCTGGATACGGCGCGGGCGATTTCTTCCGCGGCGCAAAAGTACCCGTTCTATGGTCAACTGGGCTCACACCGTCAATCGGAAGCCATTCCCCTGCATACGCATAACGGCGTTCTTCAAATCTGGCTTGAGCTTGGCGCCCTCGGCGCGGTTCTGCTGGCGATATTTCTGGTGATGCTGATCCGCCGTATCGGGCTGGCGGCGAACCGGCCCGATCGCGCGGTGGGGTATGGGGTCTTTTTCACCGGCCTTACCATCGCATCGGTCAGTTACGGCATCTGGCAAAGCTGGTGGCTGGGCACTTTATGGATGACGGCAGCCTTCACCGCGGCGTCCCTTTCGGGCGAAACGGATACAGACCCCTGACGGGTGTGGATTTTCCCTTGTTAAATTGCTGATTTCAGGCCGGTTCATGGTTTTTTCAGTTCCGGTCGGCTATAACCTCTGCCATGAATTGGCCTCCGTTCGCCTCACTGCTGCTCCTTGATTTTGCGGTCGTATTCCTTGCCGTCCTGCTTGGAACCCGTGTGGTTCTTGGCTTGTTTCGTCGTCGTAACATTCTCGATCATCCCAACCCCCGCAGCAGCCATTCTACGCCGACCCCGCACGGTGGCGGCATTGCGGTAATTGCGGTTGTTCTGGTCAATTGGGGGGTGTTCAGTTTCAGCTCTCCCTCGGGACCGGCTGAAATCCTTACCCTCTGCGGCCTGGCCGCCGCCTTGGCCGTGCTTTCGGGACTCGACGATTTCTATAGCCTTCCGGTTGTGCTGCGCCTTGCCGTACAGGCCGCCGCCGTCACGGTGGTTTTGTGGCCGGCCGGCGAGTCCGTTTTTTTTCAGGGCCTGCTGCCGGCCCCGCTGGATCATATTGCCGCCGGTTTACTGTGGGTCTGGTTTATCAACCTGTTCAACTTCATGGACGGGATTGACGGCCTCGCGGCATCGGAATCGGCCTCCATCGCCATCGGCTTTTTTTTGGTTGTCGTCCTCATCGGTAACCGAGGCATCAGCGACGTTTATTTATTTTATAGTTCCTCCATTGCCGCGGCGGTGCTCGGGTTCCTTTGGTGGAACTGGCACCCGGCAAAAATATTTCTCGGCGACGTCGGAAGTATTCCGCTGGGTTTCCTGATCGGCTGGCTGCTTTTGATTCTGGCCGAGCGGGGCTTTTGGCTGCCGGCCCTGATCCTGCCGCTATATTATTTTTCGGACGCCACCCTGACCCTGGTCCGCCGCATCCTCAGGCGTGAGAAGTTCTGGCAGGCGCACCGTCAGCACTTTTACCAGCTGGCCGTTCAAAGGGGCATGTCTCACGGCGCAGCGGTTCGCGCCGTCATTTTCGCCAACGTCTTGCTGATTGCTCTTGCCATCCTCTCCGTTTACGGATGGCCGAACCTGTCCTTGGGCGGAGCCGGCATCGTGGTCGGAATTTTGTTATTACATTTGTCGTTAGGACGTGGAAAAAAGGCGAGTTCTAGATGAAAATACTTTTCCTGAGCGA
>JAOUPW010000031.1 GCA_029879665.1 Rhodospirillales bacterium
GCAAGGCCGGGGCGCCGGAACGATAGCCCGCCGTCGCCAGCCCAGTCGGTTCCGGGTGGTTCCACAATCAAAAGTTATCAAATAAAGGGGGCGGGGCCGTTTTTGGTCGGCTAATTTCCCACACGAAAAAATAGGCTTGGGTTAATTCACGATATTGATAATGCCAATGGCTTCAAACGTGTCCTTTCCCATCGGCCTGAAGACAACGAAAGCCCCCTGGGCAACGGGATCGAAAGATACCGCTTCTATGTTTGGTCCATGCGTGACGAGAACGAGGTTTTTACGCCCAGCATACGACCCAATTCTTCGGCTTAGCTGTTCCGTGGCCCTGTCCGCCTGTTCTGCCGACAAAACTTCCAACACGGTCAGATAATCGGCCGCCGTGCTTCTGCCAAAGGCAATTTTTGCCGTATCCGTTGTGCGGCAATATGGACTTGCCAGCACTTCCCCTACCGGCACCCTCTTATCGGCAAACATTTTACCGATTAGGGCGGCATCTTTTTTTCCTTTGGCGGTCAGATTTCGTTCTTGCTGGCATGACGGGTCACGCACCAAGGGGGCGCTGGTTACTTTTCCGTCATTACTAGAGGCATGCCGCATCAATACGACGAGGCCCCCGTCCGCCAACTTTTGCCATATTTCTTCTGTTGAACCGGCGATCCCCATCGCCGGCATCAAGGAAAATGTGATTATGTTGAAAATAACGAAAAGATGGCGTGTTTGTTTCATTCCGGAATTCCCGCCTGCAGCAGCGCCGCCTTGTAGCGTTTTATATAGGGGGGGTGCTGGATGGGCTGGGTTTTGGCGATGGTTTGGATGTTGCCGGTGAAGCCCATGGACTTCAATTCGTCCACTTGCCACTCGGCGTCGTCCTGCTGTCCGGCTTCCACATAAACCGCGGCCAGGGTCCAACGTACGAATTGGGCCGTCGGGCTGCGCTCCATCGCCGCCTCCAAATCCGCGATCGCCGCCGGGTAATTCCTGGCGCCATAATGGGCCCACCCGCGCATGTACAGATACCAGAAGGGATAGCCAGGGTTCATGCCCATGGCGGTTTCTATGGACCGGATCGCCTCTTCCGGGCGGCCATCCCCGGTATAGAGTTGGCCCAGGAAGGCATGGGCGTCGGCGAAGTCCGGGTCCAGTTGAATGGCCCGTTCCATGGCTTCGATGCCGCGCTTGAGCATGCCCGGGCGGTGGATGCGCGCCAGAGCCCGGCTCAGGTTCCAGTGAAAGTTCGGATTCTGGTCATCAAGTGTGACGGCCTTTTCAGCCAACTGGACCGCCTTATCAAGATCACCTTCAACGTCGTCCGACCATCCACTGCGGGGGTTCAATTGGTAGATATTAGACAGGCGGGCATAAGGGTGCGGGTATTCAGGGTCAATAGCGAGCGCCTGTTCATAAAGCCGTATGGCTTCCTTGTTGGCTTCACGGTTAAACTTGGATTCCTCGAACAGGCCCTTGAGATAAAGGTCGTGCGCTTCAACACTTTCGGTTCCCTTCGATGCCAGAAGCTTGCGTTCCTTATCCGAAAGTTTCAGCGCCAACGCGCCGACGATTTTTTCCAGTACCCGGTCCTGCAGGGCGAAGATGTCCTTGAGTTCATCGTCATAGCGTTCCGCCCACAGGTGGCCGCCGCTGGCGGCGTCGATCAACTGGGCGTTGATGCGCACCTGATCGCCGACCTTGCGCACGCTGCCCTCCATCACGTAACGCACGCCCAGTTGTGTGCCCACCTCGCGGACATCGATCTTGCGGCCCTTGTAGCCCGAGGTAGTAGTGCGCGAGATCACGGTCAGGTCTGAAATCTTGGACAGGTCGGTGATCAGATCCTCGGTCATGCCGTCGGCGAAATACTCCTGCTCCTTGTCCCCGCTCAGATTGACGAAGGGCAGTACGGCGATGGAGGCCTTCTTGGTCGTGAGCGCCGGCGCCGGTGGCGCCGTCGTTTCGGGCGGGGCCGCCGGTTCCATTGCCGTTTCCATCATGGGCGCCGGGGCGGGGGCCTGCAGGCGCCACCAGCCGACGCCGCCGGCGACGATAACCAGCACGACGGCCGCCGCCACCCCCCAGCGCGGCGGCCCCCGCCGTTTCGCCGCCGTTTCGCCGCCGGTGAGGATGCGGATCACGTGGACCGGATCGGAGACGTTTTTTACCTCGACCTCACCCATATCTTCGAATTTGCAGTCCAGCCGGTGGCGCACCTGCTCGTGGACGCTGGCGGAGATGCAGATGCCGCCGGGCCTGGCCAGGGCCTCGATGCGGGCGGCTACGTTCACCCCTTCGCCGTGGATGTCGGCGCCGTCGTCGAGGATATCGCCCAGGTTGACGCCCATGCGGAAATCCAGCGGGTTGTCCCGCAGGTCCGCCTGCATGGCGAGGGCGCAGCCGACCGCGTCCTGCACGGTGGTGAATTCGGCGAGGAAGCCGTCACCGGTGAGCTTGACGATCCGGCCGGAAAATTCGGCGATGCGGGGATTGATGACGGTTTCCCGGGCGGCCTGCCAGGCAGCCACGGTGCCGTCGGAGTCCTGTTCCATGCGCGCCGTGTAGCCGGCCACGTCGGCGGCCAGAACCGCGGCCAGGCGTTTCGCGACGACCCGATCTCCCATGGTCCTTAATTCCCCCTGCTCACCGTTCCCGGGATGATAGCTGATCGGTTGCGAAAACTCGACTCCGCCCCCCCTCCGGCCCGGCCCGCGGATTGGGCAAAAAGCCGCTTTTGCCGGGCAAGTTCCCTGTTTTTGCTGG
This sequence comes from Rhodospirillales bacterium, assembly GCA_029879665.1. Taxonomy (GTDB): domain Bacteria; phylum Pseudomonadota; class Alphaproteobacteria; order Rhodospirillales; family JAOUPW01; genus JAOUPW01. The sequence continues at coordinate 2,755 of JAOUPW010000031.1, forward strand.
ATAAATTCTAAATTAAGGCGTATACGCTAGCCTGCATTTTTTACCGCTCCTGGGAAAGAGGCCCGACATGGCAGGAACATGGACCCCCGACAGTTGGCGCGCCAAGCCCATCTGTCAGGTCCCGGATTACCCGGACGCCGCCACCCTGGCGGACGTGGAAGCGCGCCTGAAGCGCTTTCCGCCGCTGGTCTTCGCAGGCGAGGCCCGGCGCCTCAAGGCCAAGCTGGCCGAGGTGGCGGAAGGCCGTGCTTTTCTGCTGCAGGGAGGCGACTGTGCGGAAAGCTTCGCCGAGTTTCATCCCGACAACATCCGCGATACCTTCCGCGTGCTGCTGCAGATGGCGGTGGTGCTCACCTTTGGCGCCGCCTGCCCGGTGGTCAAGGTCGGGCGCATGGCTGGGCAGTTCGCCAAGCCGCGCTCGTCGGACACGGAAACCATCGACGGCGTAACCCTGCCCAGTTACCGGGGCGACATGATCAACGGCATGGAGTTCACGGAAGAGGCCCGCGTGCCCGATCCCGAACGCCTGGTGCAGGCTTACAACCAGTCCGCGGCGACGTTGAACCTGCTGCGGGCCTTCGCCCAAGGGGGATATGCCGACCTGCAAAAGGTGCACCAGTGGACCCTCGACTTCGTCGCCGACAGTCCCCAGGGTGAACGCTACCGGGATATGGCAATCAGGCTGGACGAAACGCTGGCCTTCATGGCCGCCTGCGGTTTGACCAGCGAAACCACGCCGCAAATCCGCGAGACCGATTTCTTCACCTCGCACGAAGCCCTATTGCTCAACTACGAAGAAGCCATGACCCGTATCGACAGCACCACCGGCAATTGGTACGACACCTCGGCGCACATGCTGTGGATCGGCGATCGCACCCGGCAGCTTGACGGTGCCCACGTGGAATACCTGCGCGGTGTCGGCAATCCATTGGGAGTAAAGGCCGGGCCGACCACGAATCCGGACGACCTGATCCGGTTGTGCGATGCGCTCAACCCGGGCAATGAAGCTGGGCGGCTCACCGTGATCGTGCGGATGGGATCCGACAAGGTGACGCAACTTCTTCCCCCCCTGATCCGCAAGGTGCAGACCGAGGGCCGCAAGGTCGTCTGGGCCTGCGATCCCATGCACGCCAACATGGTCAAGAGCGCCAACGGCTACAAGACCCGCCCGTTCGACCGCATCCTGGAAGAAGTGCGAGGCTTTTTCGCCGTGCACCAAGCGGAAGGCACCCATGCCGGCGGCGTCCATTTCGAAATGACCGGCCAGGATGTGACCGAATGCACCGGCGGCGCCCAGGCGATTACCGAAGCCAACCTGAGCGCCCGCTACCACACCCATTGCGATCCGCGCCTCAATGCCCAGCAGGCCCTGGAACTGGCTTTTCTGCTGGCCGAGTCCTTGAAGGAAGAGCGGGTTAATCTCGGAAAAACCGCCGTCGCCTCTGGCTCCTAAGCTAACCTCTGGGTACACTCCCATGATGGACACCCTGGCCATATCCCTGGCGCAGATCAATCCCACCGTTGGCGACATCCGCGGCAACCTGGGCTTGATCCGAAACGCCCGCGCCGCCGCCGCCAGAGACGGTGCCGATTTGCTGGTGACCGGCGAACTGGTGGTTTCCGGCTACCCGCCCGAGGATCTGGTTCTGAAACGCGCTTTTCAGGATCTGATCAAAGATGAAGTCAATGCTCTGGCCAAGGAAACGGCGGACGGCGGACCGGCATTGCTGATCGGCGCACCCTGGCGCCAGGACGGCAACCTCTCTAACGCCGCCCTGCTGCTGGACGGTGGCGTCATCGCGGAAATCCGCAGCAAGTTTGATCTTCCCAACTACGGGGTCTTCGATGAAAAGCGCCTGTTCGCACCCGGGCCGTGCCCGGCGGCGATGCCGTTTCGGGGGGTGCAACTCGGGGTCATGGTATGCGAGGATATGTGGACACCGGCGGCGACCAAGTGCCTGACCGACAGCGGCGCCGAAATTCTGGTCGTCCTCAACGGTTCCCCCTTCGAAGCCGACAAGCCGGAAGTGCGCCAAGACCTGGCGACGGCCCGCGTTGCGGAAAGCGGACTGCCGCTTATTTATGTCAATCTCATCGGCGGCCAGGATGAACTGGTCTTCGACGGCGCCTCCTTCGTGCTCGGCGCGGATGGCAAGGCTTGCATCCGGCTGCCGTCCTGGGAATCCCAAATTTCGACCTCGCGCTGGCAACGCGGCGCCGACGGCTGGGTCTGCGCGGCGGGGGAAATGGCTGGTCCGGAGGATGATCTGGAAGCCGTCTGGCGGGCAATGACGCTGGGCTTGCGCGATTACGTCAACAAGAACTTCTTTCCCGGCGTGCTGATCGGCTTGTCGGGTGGCATCGACAGCGCCCTGTCGGCCGCCGTCGCCGTCGATGCGGTCGGCGCCGACCGGGTCCATTGTGTGATGATGCCGTCGCCTTATACCTCGCAAGACAGTCTTGAGGACGCCGCCGAATGCGCCCGCCTGCTCGGTGTCAAATTGGATACCATTCCCATCGACCCGGCCATGAACGCCTTCGACGATATGCTCAAGGAAGTTTTCGTTCAGCACCCGCCCGACACCACGGAAGAAAACATTCAGGCGCGTTCGCGCGGTATCACCTTGATGGCGCTTTCCAACAAGTTCGGCTACATGGTGCTTTCCACCGGCAACAAATCGGAAATGTCGGTCGGTTACGCCACCCTTTACGGAGACATGTGCGGCGGGTATTCGGTCCTGAAAGACGTCTACAAGACGACCGTGTTCGAACTGGCCCGCTGGCGCAACCGGCACGTCGCCGGCGATGCCCTGGGGCCCGAGGGTCGAGTCATTCCGGAACGCATTATCACCAAGCCGCCGTCGGCGGAACTAAAACCCGATCAGACCGACCAGGACAGCCTGCCGCCTTACGATGAACTGGACGCCATCCTGCACTGTCTGATCGAAAAGGAAATGTCCCGTGACGAAATCGCGGCGCGCGGCCATGATCGCGAGATGGTTCAACGGGTCTGGCAGATGCTGGACCGGGCGGAATACAAACGCCGCCAGGCGCCGCCGGGGGTCAAGATCACCGGCCGCGCCTTCGGCCGGGACCGGCGCTATCCCCTCACCAACGGCTTTACCTCGCATATCTAACCGGGATTGATTCGTGACCCTCAAACTCTACAACACCCTGACCCGATCGAAAGAGACTTTCGAACCCCTCGATTCCGGCCACGTGCGCATGTACGTGTGCGGGCCGACGGTCTACGACTTCGCCCACATCGGCAACGCCCGCCCGGTGGTGGTGTTCGACGTGTTGTTTCGGCTTTTGCGCGCCGAATACGGCGCCGATCACGTTACCTATGTCCGCAACATCACCGACGTGGACGACAAGATCAACGCCCGGGCCAAGGAAACGGGCCAGGACATCCGCGACCTCACCGAAACCACGGCCAAGGTCTTTCACGAAGACATGAGCGCCCTGGGAGCGCTGGAACCGACCCGCGAGCCGCGGGCCACCGATCACATTGCGGAAATGATTTCCATGATCGAAGACCTGATCGAAGGCGGGAACGCCTATGAGGCGGACGGTCATGTGCTGTTTAAGGTGGCGTCGTGGAGCGAATACGGAAAATTGTCGCGCCACAACCGCGATGAAATTATCGCCGGCGCCCGGGTTGAGGTCGCGCCCTATAAAAACGACCCCGCCGATTTCGTGCTGTGGAAACCGTCGGAAGCGGACGTCCCCGGCTGGGACAGCCCATGGGGGCGCGGCCGGCCCGGCTGGCATCTGGAATGCTCGGCCATGAGCGGCAAGTACTTGGGATCGACCTTCGATATCCACGGCGGCGGCCAGGACCTGATTTTTCCCCACCACGAAAACGAAATCGCGCAAAGCCGCTGCGCCAACGAAACCGAATTGATGGCCAAATACTGGGTCCACAACGGCTATCTAATGGCCGAAGGCGAGAAGATGTCCAAATCGTTGGGCAATTTTTATACCGTGCACGAATTGTTGGAAGAATTTCCCGGCGAGGCCATCCGCCTCGCGCTGCTCAAAACCCACTACCGTCAGCCGCTGGATTTCACCAAGGCGGGACTGGCGGAGGCCAAGGCCGAATTGGATCGGTTTTATGGCGCACTGAAAGCGGCTGACGGCAACATCGCCAGTACCCCGGTTCCGGAGATGATTCTTGATGCGCTCGATGATGATCTCAACAGCCCTCTGGCATTGAGCCGATTGCATGAGTTGGTGGGCGCTTTGAACAAAGCGGGAAACGAGGACGAAAAAACTGACTGCAAGGGCCGGTTATTGGCGGCGGGCGAATTGCTCGGCCTCCTGCAACAAGACCCTGACGACTGGTTTAAGGGCGCGGCGGCCGCGGGCGGTCTCGACGACGCGGCCATCGACGTCCTTATTGCCGCCCGCGCCGAGGCCCGCGCCAACAAGGACTTCGCCGAATCGGACCGCATCCGCGACGAATTGGCGGAAAAGGGCGTGATTCTTGAGGACAAGCCCGGCGGCACCACCGAATGGCGTCGAAAATAAGCTGTTTTATTAAGAAATACGCCGCCCTTCGCTTGCCTTTTGACGCCGGAATGTGGGTACACTGGGGCAGGATACGGCTTCCGGGGGCCGTTCTTTCTGATCAACGAGGAGAATTCACATATGTCCAGCCGCGTGACGCTTTCCGTTCTGGCTTTTGTATCCGGTGCCGCCTTTATGAACGCGCTTTTGTTTTATGGGCTGGTGCCGATGCCTAAATTCAATACGGACATGTGGTCGCATATTTTCATCTTATTCGGTCTTGGCCTGTGCGCGCTCGCTTGGTGGCGCGTTTTTTCCCGCCGTCCGAAGTAAATCCAGTCCCTTTGAAGAGAAAAAATTCCCCTTAGAACGGCCATACCAGCGTGATCGTCGGCACTGCGACGATGACGATCAGCATTTCCAGCGGCAGGCCCATCCTCCAGTAATCGCCGAAGGCGTATCCTCCCGGCCCCATCACCAGGGCGTTGTTCTGGTGTCCGATGGGGGTGAGGAACGCGCACGACGCCCCCACCGCCACCGCCATCAGGAACGGATCGGCGCTGACGCCCAGTTGCCCGGCGATGCTGAAGGCAATCGGCGCCATCACCACCGCCGTGGCCGCGTTGTTGAGAATGTCCGACAAAGTCATGGTGATAATCAGCAGCACGGTGAGGATCAGCACCGTCGGCGCGCCGACGCTTATCGCAACCATGGCGTCGGCGATGATCTCGGTGCCGCCGGTAGTTTCCATGGCCCGGCCGATGGGAATCAACGACCCCAGAAGGATGATTACCGGCCAGTCCACGCCTTCGTAAAGATCCCTGGCGGGTAAAATGTTGGTAATCACCATCGCCACAGCGGCCAAACCGAAGGCGACGGTCACGGGGACGACGCCGAGCGCGGCGCTACCGATGGCGACGGCGAAGATGGCGGCGGCGAGCCCGGCGTGGGCGCGCTTGCCGAACTGAAGTTCCCGCTTGGCCAGCGGCAGGCAACCGAGACGGGAAATCAATTCAGGGATATGTTCCTGGTCGCCATGAAGAAGCAGGACGTCGCCCGCCCGGAAACGGAACGCGCGCAGGCGTCCGCGATAAGGCCGTCCTTGGCGCGAAACCGCCAGCAGGTTGACGCCGTGACGGTGGCGCAGGCGCAACTGTTCCACGGTGCGGCCCTCAATACGGGCGCCGGGGGTGACCACTGCTTCCATCAGGACGATGTCCTCGGAAGTTAGCAATTTCGACTTGGCTCCGTCGGTGCCGGAAATCTCGAGTTTCATCAGCGAAATAAACTTGTCCAATTCCTCCGGGCTGGCTTCAATAATCAAAACATCTCCCGCCTGGAAAACTTCCCGCCGGGGAATGGACGCAAAATGTTTTCCTCCCCGGATCATGGCGACGGCGACGGCGTCCATATCCTTGGCCATGGCCTCGATTTCGGGCAGGGTTTTGCCGATGGCCGGGCTCTTGCCGCTGATCTTGGCCTCGGTGACGTATTCATCGATCTGGAAAAATTCGTGCATCGGGGCTTCCGCGCTTTTGCGTTTGGGAATCAAGCGCCAGCCGACGGTGGCAATGAACAAAACTCCGGCCACCGTCACCGCGCCGCCGACGGGTGTGAAGTCGAACATGGAAAACGGTGCATCCGCAACCTCTCCCCGGTAGGCGGCGATGATGATGTTGGGCGGGGTTCCGATCAGCGTGATCAGGCCCCCGAGGATGGAGCCGAACGATAACGGCATCAGAATCAGCGATGCCGATCGTTTCGCCCGCGCCGCGGACATCAGCGCCACCGGCATCAACAACCCCAGGGCGCCGACGTTGTTCATGAAGCTCGACATGGCGGCGCCCAGGCTGGACAGCGCGCCGACATGCGTCGAGGTCTTTTTGGACATCGGCATGACCCAATTGGCAATTATGTCGGTGGCCCCCGATGTGGAAAGCGCGCGGCTGAGGATGAGGACGGCGGCGACCGTCACCGTCGCCGGGTGGGCGAAGCCCAGGAACATTTCCTCCATGGGCACCACGCCCAGCAGGGCGGCGGTCAGCAGAATGAGAAAGGCGGACACATCGAACCGCAACCGGCCCCAGACGAACAGCGCGAATAGGGCCGCGAGAAGGGAAAAGATGATGATTTGGTCCGTGCTCATCGGCTTGGCTCCCAAGATGTCGATCCGCCTTTCCCGAATTTGGGAGGGGCAACCAATTCAAATATTATTCAGGATAGACCTTTTATCCCCCGTCCGTCAGAGGGAAGCTTTCACGAATATGGCCGTGGGATTTTCCCGCTCATTCTTGGCCGGGATTAGCCGGAATATATTGAATTGGTTCTAGCTTGCCCGTTCAAAGGACTGGGTGACAGGATTCCATGCCTCGAGGACGCCTTCGAAGATGTTGAGATACCAACCATGCAGGCTCAAATTCCCGGACGCCACCGCCTTGCGGACGAATGGGAAGGTGGTCAGGTTATCGAGGGACAGTCTCACCGCCTGACGTTCAGAAGCGCGCAGCAAGGCGTCGCCTTCAAGCCCCGGATTTTCCGCCAGGGCGCGTTCATGCGCCTCGCGCAGCAGGTCGGTCCAGGCGGTGATAAACTTGCCGCCGGCCTTGCCGCCTTCCTGTTTGCGAACCATGGCGGCGACACCGCCACAGTGGGCATGGCCGATGATAATGACATGTTCGACCTCCAGCCCCTTGACGGCGAATTCCAGCGCCGCGCTGGTGCCGTGATAGCTGGCGTCCGGTTCATAAGGGGGGACCAGGTTGGCGACGTTACGCACGACGAACAACTCACCCGGGCCGGTGTTGAACAGGATGGCCGG
>JAOUPW010000482.1 GCA_029879665.1 Rhodospirillales bacterium
GGCAGCGAGCGCATCCAGGGCCTGATCGATCAGTTCCTGAAGGATTTCGGACATCGTTTGTTCACGGGTGACCATGCCGACGCTCTGACCGGCCATAAGAGAGCCGTTTTCCACATCCCCCTCGATTACCGCCTGCCTTAACGCACCCGCCCAGAAATGCTCGATTTCAAGCTGGGCCGCCTTTTGATCCATTTCCTTCCTTTGAAATCTGTCGATTACCTCGCGCTGGGTCTCCATGAATCTTTTTGTCCCTTCGTTGACCAGGGCGCGGACGGGAATTACCGGAAACCGGGGGTCCAGTTGCACGGTAGGAACGGCATCGCGGGCATTTGCGCGAATAAACGCCTTCTTGAAATTTGCATGTGCGATGGATTCGGTGGCGCACACAAACCGGGTGCCCAACTGACACCCGGAAGCCCCCATCTCAAGGTAGGACACGATGGCTTCGCCCCGGCCGATGCCGCCGGCGACAAAGACCGGCACTTCCGCCACATGGGGCAGGATTTCCTGAACCAGAACGCTGGTCGAAACGGGCCCGATGTGGCCACCGGCTTCCGCCCCTTCGACAACAAGTGCATCCGCCCCATTTTTTATCATTCGCTTGGCCATCACCAAAGCCGGAGCGAAACAGATCGCCTTGGCGCCGCCTTCCTTGATCCGCTTGATGGCGGCGGCGGAAGGGATGCCGCCGGCGAGCACCACATGGCCGACCTTGTGGTCAAGGCAAACATCAATCAAGGCCTCCAGATCGGGATGCATGGTGATGAGGTTGACGCCGAACGGCCTCGAGGTAAGACCTTTGGTCGCGGCAATTTCACTATTCAAGAGATCCGGCGTCATGGAACCGCATGCCAGCACCCCGAACGCGCCGGCATTTGACAGCGCGGAAACGAGATTTCTTTCCGAGACCCAGGACATGGCGCCGCCCATGATCGCCATATCGGCGCCGAGAAACTCCCGGCCGCGCCGCCATAATTCATCGAGCCGCGCCCGAGGTGAAATTCCTTTCATATGCCTACTCTTCGTCCAAGCCGTATGCGGAATGAAGCGCGCGAACCGCAAGTTCAGTGTATTCTTCTTCGATCAGAACACTAACCTTGATTTCGGATGTAGAGATAACTTGTATGTTGATGCCCTTGTCGGCCAAAGTCTGAAACATCTTCAAGGCTACGCCGGCATGGCTGCGCATGCCAATGCCGATGACGGAAATTTTCACGACATTCGAATCGGAAATTAATTCGGCATAATCAAGCTCGCCCCGCTTGGACTCGAGCACGGACACCGCCCTTTCTAGATCGGCGCTGGTAACGGTGAAGGTCAGGTCGGTCGCGCCACTTTCCGCCGATACGTTCTGCACGATCATATCGACATTTATGCTGGCATCCGCGAGGGGGCCAAAAATGCTGGCGGCCACCCCAGGTTTATCGGGAACCCGCACCAGGGTGATCTTGGCTTCATCCCGGCTGTAGGCAATTCCGCTGACTAATTCCTTTTCCACGATTTCGTCCTCATTAACAACTAGTGTTCCGGGTTCGTTGCTGAAGCTGGATAAGACCTGGATGCGGACACCATGATTCATGGCAACCTCCACAGCCCGGGTCTGTAGAACCTTGGCCCCGACCGAAGCCATCTCCAGCATTTCCTCATAAGTGATTTTTTCAAGTTTCCGCGCTTTGGCGACGATTCGGGGATCTGACGTGTAGATACCGTCCACGTCCGTATAGATATCGCACTGATCGGCATCGAGCGCCGCGGCCAGCGCGACGGCGCTGGTATCGGAACCGCCGCGCCCGAGCGTGGTCACCCGGTTATCGGGCCCGAGTCCCTGGAAGCCGGGAACGACGACAACCTCGCCCTGTTCCAAGCGGTTCACCAGTTCTCCCCGTTCGATATTTTCAATCCGGGCCTTGCCATGCGCATTGTTGGTTTGGATCGGGATTTGCCAACCAAGCCAGGAGCGCGCGTTAATGCCAAGATTTTGCAGCTCAAGCGCTAATAGTCCCGCAGTAACCTGCTCGCCGGTAGACACCACAACGTCATATTCGCGCGCATCATAAAGGTTGCTGATCTCATCAACATATGCAACCAGCTGATTGGTCACCCCCGCCATGGCCGAGACGACCACGGCAACCTGATGGCCGTTATCGACCTCGCGTTTAACGCTTTGGGCCGCGGCCTTGATCCGCTCGATGTTCGCTACTGAGGTGCCGCCAAATTTTTGTACGATTCGAGCCATTTACAATAAACCCTTGCCTTAATTCACTTGACCTTCCGCCACATGTGGACGCGTCACGGGCTGGCGAAAGGGTAATTTCATGCCGTTTTTCCGGGAGCGGGCAAGAGCCGGTTGCAGCACGGCGGGCGCGTATTCATACTCATAATGGATATTGGAGGCAACCCTGCCCCAAATAGACAAAATGGCAGCCCTGACAACACCCCAGACCGGAAAGCACCGATGGCCCGAACTCCTCCAAATCAACAACCACAACAGGGCGCTCAGGGAACAGCGGATCGGGACGAAATTGCCCGTTTCACGGCCATGGCCGACGCCTGGTGGGATTCTACTGGAAAATTCCGCCCTCTTCATATGATAAACCCGGCCAGGATCGGATTTATTCGGGATCATCTTTCCGCTCACCTGGGCCGCGATCCTTTGGGTGAAAGCCCGTTCAA
>JAOUPW010000483.1 GCA_029879665.1 Rhodospirillales bacterium
CTTCCTTGATCTTTCCGCCGTTATGGCCATCGTCCGGCGGGTCGGCGAAAAAGCCGCGGAAGGGGATCGGCAGCAGGTAGGCCACGTTCAACAAGGACGACAGCATCAAGACCCCGACCAGAAACATTTTGTCCGCTTCCAGCGCGCCCAGGCCCAGGTACCATTTGCTCCATACGCCGCCCATGGGCGGCAGGCCGATGATGCTCAGCGACCCGATCAGGAACGCGGCCATGGTCAGCGGCATGGTCCGGCCAAGGCCTTTCATGTCGCTGATTTCGGTCTTGTGGCTGGCGACCAGGATAGCGCCGGCGCAGAAGAACAGGGTGATCTTGCCGAAGGCGTGCATGGCGATATGCATGCCGCTACCGATGATGCTGAGGTTGCTGACCAGCATCGCTCCCAGCACCACGTATCCCAACTGGCTGACCGTAGAATAGGCCAGCCTGGCTTTCAGGTTGTCCTTGCGCATGGCAACTAGGGAAGCCGCGATAATGGTGAACGCCGCCACGTACTGCAGCCATTCGGAACTGCCCAGTTCCCTCAGGGTGTCGATACCGAAAATGTAGACGGTCACCTTCAAAACGGTGAACACTCCGGCCTTGACCACGGCGACGGCATGCAGCAGGGCGCTGACCGGGGTCGGCGCCACCATCGCCGCCGGCAGCCAGCGGTGAAAGGGCATCAGCGCCGCCTTGCCGATGCCGAACACGTATAGCGCCAGCAGCACGCCGATCACCGTCTTCGACGCAGAGCCTTCCAGGATTCCGCCTTCCGTGAAATCCAGGGTGCCGGTGAGGGTCCAGGTCCAGATCACGCCGAGAAAAAGAAATCCGATGGAGGTGGTCAGCAGGATGCCGAGGTAGACCCGCCCGCCGCGCCGGGCTTCCCTTGTTCCTTGGTGGGCGACCAGGGGGAAAGTGGAAAGGGTCAGGACTTCGTAGAAGACGAATAGCGTCAACATGTTTCCGGCGAATGCGATACCCATAGTACTGGCGATGGCAATCGCGAAATAGGCATAGAACCGGGTTTGATTCTTTTCGTGATGTCCGCGCATGTAGCCAATGGAATAGATGCTGGTCACGATCCACAGGAAACTGGCGATACCGGCGAACAGCATGCCCAGCGGTTCGACCTCGAAGGCGATGGCCAGCCCGGGCATCATCTCAAAGGCAGTCATCCCGGGGCGTCCGCCGGCCATGACGATGGGGAACAGGGTTACCACCAGCAGGAACAATACGGTTGCCGTCACCAGGGTTACCGTTTCACGCAGATTGGGTTTCCACCCGGCAATCACGATCAACCCGGCACCCACCAGTGGTACGGCAACGGTCAGAAGAATGACGGTATCAGGACTCATCGCAGGACACTCATCAAGGTGCTCGCGGCTTCGGAAGCAATTTTCGCGGTGAATGTAGCGTCAACTCCGAAGTAGACCGAGGCGCTTGCTAGGCCCCACATGGGCACCAGCATGGACATCGGTGCTTCCGAAATCATGGCACTGCCTTGCGGTCGGGGGTGAAGGTAGGCTGCTTCCACCACCCGCCAGATATAAATGACAGCCAGCAACGAACTGAAGATGATCAAAACGGCCACCACCCACCATCCCTTTTCAAGGGCTGCCTGCACCAGATACCACTTGCTGATAAAACCAACGGTCAGGGGAACTCCGATCAGGCTGAGGCCGGCAATCACGAAGGCGGCCATGGTCCAGGGCATGGCTCGCCCCAATCCATGCATGTCGTGAATCTTTACAGATCCGGTCCGAAAAAATATGCAACCTAATGCCATGAACAGGGCGGCTTTCATCAATGCGTGGTTAAAAACATGCAGGATGCTTCCGGTCAGCCCCATGGCGCTGGCAAAACTGATTCCCAGCACCATGTAACCGATCTGGGCGACGGAGGAATAGGCCATCATACGTTTAACGTTGGCCTGAAAAACGGCGACCGCAGAACCGGCGAGCATGGCGAGAATGGAAAGCCCCAAAAGGATTTGCAGTGTCGGTAAGGTTCCGAAATTAACCATCCTGTCGAATACGGTGAAGTAAATCCGGATGAGTACGTAAATGGCGACCTTGGTGCCGGTGGAGGCGAGAAACACGGTTACCATGGAAGGTGCGAAGGTGTAGGCGTTTGGCATCCACAGATGCAAGGGAAACAGGGCGATCTTGAGGCTGATCCCAACAGTGAGAAACGCCATTGCCACCAGAATGGTGCGGGTGTCCTGCACGGCGGGAATCAGGGTGGCAAGGTCTACCATGTTCAGCGTGCCGGTCATCATGTACAGCATGCCGACGCCGATGATGTAAAAGGTGGCGCCGAGGGTACCCATGATCAGGTATCGGTAGGCTGCCGTCAGGGCGCGGCGGTAATAGCCTAGGCTGATCATCACGTACGATGACAGCGACGATATTTCCAGAAACACGAACAGGTTGAAAACATCGCCGGTGACGGCAATACCCGACAGTCCCGCCAGGTTGAGCAAGTACATGGCGTAAAACAGGTAGATGCGGTCGTTGGGGATCTCGTGGGCAATGCTTTTCAGGGCATAGGGAATGGCGACAGCGCCGATGGTGGTGACGACCACCAGCATCAGGGCGCTGATACGGTCGATGCGGTATTCGATCCCCCAGGGTGCCGCCCATCCCCCCAAGGCATAGGTCAATACGCCG
>JAOUPW010000484.1 GCA_029879665.1 Rhodospirillales bacterium
GGCGGCGGATCTTGATTCGGGTCACCTCGGCGGCGCAGCCGTGGATGTTTATTCCAGTGAACCACCGAAAATGGATAATCCTTTATTGATTCTGGAGGGGGAAGGTGCACGCCGTCTGCTTTTGACGCCGCATATCGCGGGCGTTACGCGCCAATCCTGGGCTTTTTTGTTTCGCTCTGCCTGGGAAAATGTGGAGCGGGTTCTGATGCGAGGCGAACTTCCCTTTAGTCGGGTATATTAGGGATTAATCTCATATCAGAACGACGGATTAATGGTCTTTATTCTTTGTCGTCGATTTTCTTACCATCAACTTCGGCTTTAGCATCATGGTGCGGGTCGGTAATTTCGGATTATCCAGTTCTTCGAGCAGAATTCTGGCGGCCTGGGCGCCCATTTCGTAGTGCTGGATTCGAAGGGTCGTTAACGGCGGATTTATTCGGTCGACAAGCGGCATGTCGTTGAACCCGACCAATGATAGATCCTTCGGGCACCGTTTTCCTGCTTTGGCCAGACTATCCAGCACCCCCAGCGCCAACTGGTCATTCGCGGCTATAACCGCTGAAAAATCCATCTTTTGGTCGAGTATTTGGGAAAAGGCCTTTTCTCCCGCCTGAACACTGTACCCATGAGCAAAATTGATTAGATACTCATCGAATATAAGATCGCCGGTTTGCATAGCTTCTACAAAAGCTCTGTAACGGACCAATCCGGTATACGTTGTCTGAGGGCCCGCAACGTGAGCGATGCGGGTATGTCCGAGTTCGGCCAAATGTTTGACGGCTTCAAAAATACCATGCCGGTCATCATTAACCACTGCGCTAATATTCTCATCTTCGATGTCCCGGTTGATAAGCACGACCGGAATATCTTTTTTTGTACATTCCCTGATCGCAGGGTCATTCTTAAATACCGCCGAAGCCATGATTAAGCCATCAACAATCCGGGCTTTCATTTTTTGGACGATTAACTGCTCAGAATCCTTATTGCCATCAGAATTGGCGATAAAGGCCGTATAGCCGGCTTCTTCCAGCGTGTCCTGTATGCCGCGAATAAAGGGTGGAAAGATCGGATTCATAAGATCTGGAATCACAATTCCGATTGTCCGTGACTGGCCTTTTCTTAATGCCGAAGCCATGGAATTCGGGACGTAGCCTAATTCATCGGCGGCAGCGAGCACTTTCTTTACCATGTCGGATCCGATCAGGTTCCGGGTCTCGGGGTTGAGCGAGCGCGATACTGTCGAAATGTGAACACCAACATGCTTCGCCAGATCCTTGATCGTCGGAGCTTTGACGGCTTTTCTTTGTGAAGGACTTTTCATTTTTCGGTTCGCCTTGTGGATATCCGCATAGGAATGCAGCGGAACGGATCGGCAGCTGAGACTAAAAAGCACTTGATTTTCGACTCTTATAAAAGGTATTATCTAACATATGCAAACGATTGCGTAAAGCTTGCTTTTCAAGCCATAAATGGACTTGGGCAGGTATTTAAATTACGCCAATCAAATGAAAAAACTCCCGGGGCAACTTAGGGGGATGATGTAATCAGGGCGAAACGTACAGGGAGGACGAAATGAATCGTAAATTTTTCACATTTTTATCAACCGCCGCCGTTGCCTTTTCCTTAACGGTCGTGACAACGGGTGAGGCATCAGCAGAGATAAAAATCGGCGCTTCACTGCCTTTGACCGGGGGGTTTTCCGTTACCGGTGATAAGCACAAGCAGGGATATCAACTTTGCGTTGATATGATCAATAAAAACGGCGGTGTTCTCGGTCAGCAAATTAATCTCATTGTCAGCGATAATCGTTCTGACACGGAAACCGCGCTCAATCAGTATGAGCGGATGATCAACGTCAATAAAGTCGACCTTATCTTCGGAACTTTTTCCAGTAAGCTGACCTTCCCGACAAGCGCGGTCACGGAAAAGAACGGCATGGTCCATCCGATCCCATCGGGCGGCGCCCTCAGGATCTACAGTATCGGCCACAAAAATCTGTTCTACTTCCAGCAGAATGCAGCCGAATACGTCGGTAATTCTCTTGAGGGAACCCTGCGCGATCTGGTTGGCAAGGGAGATTTACCAAAATCAGTCGCGGTCGTGCACGCCGATGACTTTTTCGCCAATGCCATTGCCAACGGCATGCTTGGCGGCAAGGTAAAACTACCGGGCAGTAAGAAAATCGTCGGCGATCTGGCGCCAGGTAATCTCAAAAAACTCGGTTTGAAAGTCGTCCTTAACGAAAAATGGCCGGAAGAAGGATTCTCCGACTGGATCACCCTCGCCAACACCATCAAGCGCAGCGGCGCCGAAATGCTGGTCGCCTTGACCGCCTCGGCGGAGGAGGCTGTACAATTGACCCGGGCGCTGAAAACCATCCAATATCAACCCAAGGCATTCTTCATGAGCCAAGGCACCCAGGCGGAATACCAGGAAGGTGTGGGTTCCGCGGCCGACGGTGTAATGATCCATTCGAGTTGGCATCCCGCCGCAAACTGGCAGGGCGTGCTTTCCGGGAAACCCTTCAGCAACAAAGACTTCATCGCTGCCTTTAAGGCCAAGAACGGAAAAGAGCCCGACGAGGATCAGGCCATCCCCTTCGCCGTATGCCAAGGTATGGAACAGGCAATCCGGGGTGCGGGATCTACCGACAACGCCAAGCTTGCAGC
>JAOUPW010000485.1 GCA_029879665.1 Rhodospirillales bacterium
CGAGGAAATGAATAACGGAAAGGGCTTGATGGATTCCGACAAGTTCTACCGCGCCAGCGCCAAGGAAGGGCATTTCGTCGGCGGCGACGTCATCTACCCTCACCTTCTGACCACCGCCATCGGCCACGCGGGTATCGCCGTGGAAAGCATCGACCGCTACCTCAAGGGTGAGGAACAGTCGACACGGCCTAAGGTGGAAGGCGTGCATTTCAACCTGCTCGACGAATTGCGCGTTCACGGCCAGACCCTAAGCGACTACGACCATCGGCCAATCCGCGGCACCGACGACAGTGACATCGCCGTGCATAATTACGAAGATCGCTCTTTTGCCGAAATCATCCCCCACGACCGCTTGTTCCTGGGGCATTTCAACTATGTTCCCATGCACCGGCGCAAAGAAGTGGAAATTAACGAGAAAACCGTCCTCGGTAATTTCAATGAACGTTTCACCGCCCTGTCCGAGGATGAGGCCATCCAGGAAGCCGACCGTTGCATGAGTTGCGGTATGTGCTTCGAATGCGACAACTGCATCATCTACTGCCCGCAAGATGCCGTGTACAAGGCGACGAAAAAGACCAACAACTCCCTGGGCCGTTATGTGGATACCGACTACACGAAATGCGTTGGGTGCTATATCTGCGCCGATGTCTGCCCCAGCGGTTATATCCAGATGGGCCTGGGGGAATAGCCGGGAGATAATGACGATATGACGTTTTCCGCCGGTCTGATCCGCTCCA
The DNA here is from genome assembly GCA_029879665.1 of Rhodospirillales bacterium. GTDB lineage: Bacteria > Pseudomonadota > Alphaproteobacteria > Rhodospirillales > JAOUPW01 > JAOUPW01. Next base: position 738 of record JAOUPW010000485.1, read on the forward strand.
TATTCATCCCCCTGGCGATCGTTTTGGGGATGCTGTCTTCGGCAAACGCCGCCGAGGACAACCGTGTTCCCCTGCCCTCGCCCGCCAAGGCATTCAAAGGAGAGCAATGCGTGGAACCGGCCGATGTCATGCGGCGGAATCATTTCGAATACCTTTTGCATCAGCGCGACGAAACCATGCGCCAGGGCATTCGAGGCAAGAAATATAGCCTGCGCCAGTGCGTGGAATGTCATGCTGTCGCTGATTCCAAGATCGCGGGAGGAACAACGCGAACCCTGAAGCCGTTCTGCGGCGAATGCCACGCCTACGCAGCGGTGAAAATAGACTGCTTCGAATGCCATAGCGACAAGGCTGAGGATGACGTCAAAAAATCCAGACAGCGCATATCCCCCCATACGGATCAAGGGAAAATTCTGTTAAGCCAACTTCCGCCCTATTTCACTGGGTCGACCGCACCGGATAAGGGGAGCCCACTGCCATGACCGGCCCCCGCGATCTTCCTGCCGTCGATACCTCGAAACGACGCCTTCTCGCCGGTGGCGCCGCCGTGGGCGTTCTCGCCCTGGCGCCCGGCGTAACCTTGATCAGCACCGCCGCCGCGCGGCAGCCCGGCAAGCCCGCTTCTTCCAAAGTGCGCTGGGGCATGTTGATCGATACCCGGAAAAACCAGAATGGCTGGCAGCACATGATCGACGCCTGCCGCAAGGAAAACGGCTGGCAAGGACACGGGCGTCCAGAAACAGATCCCCAGTGGATCCGGGAAGTGAACCTAAAAGACAAAAAAACCGGAGCTGCCCATTCCCTGCCGGTTATGTGCCAGCATTGTGAAAATCCCCCGTGCGTGGATGTGTGCCCGACGGGCGCGTCCATGAAACGCGCCGACGGCATCGTCTTGGTCGACAGGCACACCTGTATCGGCTGCCGCTATTGCATGATGGCCTGCCCTTACGGTGCGCGTTCCTTTGTCCATGAACCCGTTACCGACCAAAAACCGCACATGCCCCGCGGCAAGGGAACCGTCGAATCCTGCACGCTTTGCGTTCACCGTATTGATCAGGACAGGGTTCCCGCCTGTGTCGAAGCCGACTGGCGGGACGGCAACAACGCCATCCTCTTCGGCGATCTGAACGATCCCGAAAGCAATATCGCCCGCGAAGTCGCCCGTTACGTCACCAGCCGCATCCGCGCCGACCTGGGCGTCGAGCCGGGCATTCTTTACCGGGGGCTGTAAGATATGAAAAAAGTCACCTACGCCCCGATTAAAGGCAATAGCGCCGGCTACGTCAGCCTGGTGGGCTGGCTGGGCGTTTTCGTCCTCGCTGGTCTGGGGGCTTCTTGGTATATGGAACACAACGGTCACTGGGTTACCAGCATGACCAATCAGATTGTCTGGGGCACACCCCATGTCTTTGCCGTGTTCCTGATCGTCGCCGCCTCAGGCGCGCTCAACGTCGCTTCCATCGCTTCCGTGTTCGGGCGAGCCATATACAAGCCCCTGGGCCGATTATCGGCCTTGCTGGCGCTGGCCCTGCTGGCCGGCGGCCTTTCTGTACTGGTGCTCGATCTCGGACGCCCTGACCGCCTGATCGTGGCCATGACCACCTATAACTTCAAATCGATCTTCGCCTGGAACATTTATCTCTACACCGGGTTTTTCGTCGTCGTCGGCGTCTATATCTGGATGATGATGGAACGGCGCATGAACCGTTACAGCAGCACGGTCGGTTTTTTCGCTTTTGTCTGGCGTCTGGCGCTGACCACCGGTACCGGTTCCATTTTCGGATTCCTGGTCGCCCGACAAGCCTATGACGCGGCGATCATGGCGCCCATGTTCATTATCATGTCTTTTTCCTTCGGCCTTGCCGCTTTTATCCTGGTCCTGCTGGCCGCCTATAAAGGCGCCGAACTTCCCCTGGGCGATGCCGT
>JAOUPW010000486.1 GCA_029879665.1 Rhodospirillales bacterium
GGCGCTCAAGCTTAGCCCATTGAAGGTCACCGTCCTTTCCAACGCGCCCCTGGGCGAAAATGCTTCCAGCAGCTGGGCCCAGGGCGGCATCGCCGCCGCCGTCGCCGGCAATGACAGCACCGCCCGCCACGCCGCCGATACGGTCGCGGTCACCGCCGGCATCGGCGATGCCGGGGCCATCGACCTGATCACCCGCGAAGGCCCGGAAAAAATAAGCACCCTGATGGAATGGGGCGTAAATTTCGATCGTTCGCCCGAAGGGGTCCTCAGCCTCGGCCGCGAAGGCGGCCACAGCCGGCGCCGCATCCTGCACGCCAACGGCGACGCCACCGGCAAGGAAATCATGCGGGCGCTGATTGCGGCGGTCAAGGCATCGCCCACGATCACCGTGATCGAAGGCGCCGCCGCCCGTGACCTGATCGTTGAAGACGGCCGCTGTAGGGGCGTGGTGGCCCGCCTCGGCGATCAGTTGGTTCCCATCCTCGCGCCATCGGTGGTGCTGACCACCGGCGGCATCGGACAGCTGTATCCCTATACCACCAACCCGGCGGGCGCCACCGGCTCCGGCCTGGCCATGGCGGCGCTGGCCGGCGCGGTGATCGCCGATCCGGAATTCGTCCAGTTTCATCCCACCGTGCTGGAAACCGTCGCCAATCCCCTACCCCTGCTGACCGAAGCCCTGCGCGGCGACGGCGCCATCCTGGTCGATGATACGGGCGAGCGCTTCATGCCCGGCTTCCATCCCGACGGCGAACTGGCGCCCCGCGATGTTGTCGCCCGGGCCATCTGGCAACGGCGACAAGGCGGGCAAAAAGTGTATCTTGATTGCCGCACCATCCCCGGCGGTAATCTTGCAAGCCGTTTCCCCACGGTTTTCGCTTACTGCCGCGATGCCGGGCTGGACCCGGAACGCGATCCGCTGCCGGTGGTTCCGGCCGTTCACTACCACATGGGCGGCGTCGCCACCGACGAAAACGGCCGCACCTCCATCGAAGGTTTGTGGGCCTGTGGTGAAGTGGCCTCTACCGGCGCCCACGGCGGCAACCGGCTGGCCAGCAATTCGCTGCTGGAAGCCGTGGTCTATGCCGCCCATATCGCCGCCGACATTACCGCGACGCCGTTGCCGCCCTGCCCTGCCGCCGCCGCCGCCACCGTGACGCGTCCGCCCCGGAGCGGCGATCCCGAAATCCTCGGCAAATTGGCGGGGCTTATGCATGACAACCTTGGCTTGGTCCGCGATGAGCCTTCCCTCGTCCGCGCCCTGCTCGAACTTCGGGACATGAGCGGAAACGTAAACGGCCTGCCCGCCGAAATTCGCGACCGGATCACCGTCGCCCGCCTGATTGCCGCCGGCGCCCTGCAACGCCGGGAAAGCCGGGGCAGCCATTTCCGCGCCGATCATCCGGCCCCCGACGAGACCTTGCGCCGGCGCACCTTCCTCACCCTGGCGGAGGTTGACACCCTTACTGACTCCCTTTGTCCCCAATCCTCACCAAGAAAGAAATCCGCATGACTTCCAAACCGGCCCGTCTGGTTCCGCTGGAACCTTTACTATTTGAACCCGCCGTCCGCGCCGCGCTGGAAGAAGACCTGGGGAGAGCCGGTGATCTCACCACCGATGCCCTCATCCCCGCCGGCACCGTTTTCACCGCCCAGATCCGGGCACGCAAGCCGGGACGGATCGCCGGACTGGACCTTGCGGCAACCGCCTTTCGTCTGCTGGACGGGAACGTCCGCTTTGAAGTCCGCCGGCCCGACGGCTCCGACGCCGAGGCCGGCGACGTGCTTGCCGAGGTCGAAGGTGACGCCCGGGCGTTGCTGTCCGCCGAGCGCGTCGCGCTCAACTTCCTCGGCCATCTGTCGGGCATCGCCACCGCGACCCGGGAAATCGTCGCCGCCGTCGGCGATCGGAATGTGCGGGTGACCTGCACCCGCAAGACCACGCCTGGCCTTCGCTTCCTGGAAAAATACGCTATCCGTGCCGGCGGCGGCGCCAACCACCGCTTCGGTCTGGACGATGGAATCCTGATCAAGGACAACCACGTTGCGGTTGCCGGCGGCATTGCCCCGGCCATCGAACGGGCGCGGGCCTTCGCCGGGCACATGGTCAAGATCGAGATCGAAGTGGACACTTTGGAACAGCTTGAACAAGCCCTCGCCGCCGGTGCCGACGCCATCCTGCTCGATAACATGGACGTTCCGACCATGAAAAAAGCCGTCGACATGATCGCCGGCCGCGCCATCACCGAGGCTTCCGGCGGCATTACCGCGGCCACCGCCGCCGACATCGCCGCCACCGGGGTTGATATCCTGTCCGCCGGCTGGCTGACCCACAGCGCGCCTAGCCTGGACGTGGGGCTGGATATTTCTTCTTGAAATAGATTTGCGGCAACCCCTTGCTTTATAGGGTAAACTAATCAGCGTTTCCCGGAAATGCGGAGTTATCGCCCATGCCTCTTTCTGAAAACGGTCTTCTCAGCGCGTATGCCCTTGACGGCAAGGGCGGTGGAAAAAAACTGGATTGGGATGAGATTCGGGCCTGGCCCCGGACAGGAGACGGTTTTTTATGGGTTCATATGGAAGTCGACGGTACGATCAGCCGAAAATGGCTGCTTGAAGAAAGCGGAATTGAACCAGAAGTGTGCAACGCCCTGCTGGCGGA
>JAOUPW010000487.1 GCA_029879665.1 Rhodospirillales bacterium
GTCAGAATTAAAAAAAGAAGATTATTATATTATTGATGAACACCTCAACGCGGAGGGGAACCGTGCGGTTGCGGATCGCTTGGCGCGGGCGCTTGCAAATGTCTTTTAATCCGGCCCGGCTCGGAACACCCGTCAGGCGAATGGCGGAAACAGTGTTGGATGCGCTTCTGCCGCGTCAGTGTCTGGGGTGCGGGGCCCTGGTCAAGGCGCCCGGAGTGCTTTGTTCTTCATGTTGGGACGGCATGGTCTTTCCCAGTCCGCCTTGTTGTGATGCCTGCGGCCTTCCGTTTGAATTTGATCTTGGGGAAGGAGCATTATGCCTGGCGTGCGTTCGCAAGCGGCCCGTTTTTACAAGGGCGCGGTCGGCCATGATCTATGACGATTCGAGCCGGGGCCTTGTTCTTGCCTTCAAGCACGGCGACCGTACCGATGCTGCTCCCGCTTATGCCGGCTGGATGGTCCGCGCTGGAGGCAAGTTGACGACCGAAGCCGATGTCCTTGTTCCGGTTCCCCTGCACTGGACTCGGGTTTTTTCCAGGCGGTACAATCAATCGGCGCTGCTGGCCCATGCCATCGGCAAGCTCACATCCCTTCCGGTCGCCGTGGATACCCTCATCCGCCATCGGCGCACTCCGTCGCTGGGACGATTAAGCCCTTCCGCCCGGCGGCGGACCCTCAGCGGCGCCTTTCGCTTTCATCCGCCCCGGGAAAAAGAGATCAGCGGCCGGCGGGTGCTGCTGGTGGATGACGTGCTGACTACCGGCGCGACAGCCTCGGCGTGCACCCGGGTTTTGCTTAAAGCAGGCGCCGCCCAGGTGGATGTTTTGACCCTGGCCCGGGTCCAGCGGCCTACTCTTTGAGATTTGTCCCCGACTGCCTATATTGTCACAACCGGGGCCGAATCGGACCCTGGCCGGATGGATAAGGAGAGATAAGTTTGGCTGTGATCGAGATATATACGACACCCTTTTGCGGATACTGCGCACGGGCAAAAAAATTGTTTCAAAAGAAAGGCGTGGAATATACTGAAATTGACCTTATGCGCAATCCGGGTCGGCGCAAGGAGATGCTTGAACGTTCAAGCGGAAGGACCAGCGTTCCGCAGATCTTCATTGATGGAAAAAGTATTGGTGGATGCGACGAGTTGTTCGAACTTGATTTCGACGATGAGCTCGATCCCATGCTCGGTCTTAATAGCTAACTAATACCTGAGTCTATGACCTATTCTGATATTGTTCCGTCGCCCTTGCGGAAAGGGTGAGCAGGCGGTTCGTTGTCGTCGCGAGTGCTGAGGGCAAGGTCATTGACGGCACAGATATGCTGGATCACCCCGGGGCAGGGGTATTTTTCAAAAATGCCGTGTTCGTAGGCGACGACTTGCAATCGGCCTTCGGCCAATTGCAGCAGTTCCCCGCTTTTCAAAAGATGGTCCGGATTGCGAGGACGGGTGAATTGCTCGTTGCCCCGGGAAAAGGTTTCGTAGATGAGAACGCCGTTGGGTTCAAGGCAGTCCAGTAAAAGAGGGAAGAGCGGACGGTGCAGATAGTTGACGACAACGATCCCGGCAAAAACCCGGCCTTTAAAGGGCCAAGGAGTTTCATCCTCCAGATCAACCTGAAGGACTTCCATGTCCGGGAGGTTTTCTAGTTTCGCGAGGCCCTCAAGACTCCGGTCCACGGCGGTTACCCTGTATCCCATTTCCAGGAGGTAGCGGGCGTGGCGCCCCCCACCCGCGGCCAGATCCAGGACCCGCCCGCCGCTGGGGCCGTCCTTGGGGATGAGGGGGGCGTGGCGGCGGACCCAGGGTGAAGGCTCCGAAATCCGCAAATGTCGGGATTCCCCGGCCTTTTGAATGGAATTTCCCATTTATTAACAGTTTTGCCTTTAGTGTTCGTGAAACAACGTTGTTATTATATATAGCATATTAACAACGGTTATCCTGGGAAACAGCAGCGAATAGCCATGATTTTATATCAACTCAAGTGTTCGACCGAACATCAGTTCGAAGCCTGGTTCCGCGACAGTGCAACATATGACCAACAATGCGCTTCGGGGGACATTGATTGCCCGTTCTGTGGCGACAACGGGATTTCCAAGGTTCCGATGGCGCCTAATTTGGGGAAAGTATCCAGTCAACGGGAAGTTGGTGAAAACCGTGCCCGGGAAGTTGCCGAGCAAATTCTTCAGGCGGTCAACAAATTGCGCGAACACGTTGAGGAAAATTATGAAAATGTCGGCGACAAATTTGCCGATGAAGCTCGCCGTATTCACGAAGGCGTTACGGAAGACCGCGGCATCTACGGTGAGGCGACCGTGGAGGAGGCAATGGAAATGGACGAGGAAGGAATCGAATATTTCCGGCTGCCATCGGTCAATCGCCGAAACGACTGACTCCCTTTTTTTGAAACCAAAAACGTCTAGATCTAATCACCTGAAATTTTCTTGGCAAAGAGAAGGTAATTCACGTCAAGATTATCCGAAAGACTCCATTCATCGGAAGCAAGGTGATATTCAAGCCCCTTAAGCGCAGTGATCTTCAGGCCGTACGGCCGAAGGCCGCGGGCAAATTCCGAAGGCTTGACGAACTTTCGCCAGTCATGGGTTCCGATAGGAAGCCAGCGCAGAATATATTCGGCGCCGACCTTGGCAAGGGCCAGCG
>JAOUPW010000488.1 GCA_029879665.1 Rhodospirillales bacterium
GAGAAGTATATCGAATTCGGCGGTCCCGACGGCGGTGACGGCGGCCGTGGCGGTTCGGTCACAGTGGTTGCCGTGGACAGCCTCAACACCCTGATCGATTTCCGCTACCGGCAACACTTCAAGGCGCCCAAGGGCAAGGGCGGTTCGGGGCAGAACCGCACCGGCCCCCGGGGCGCCGATCTCGAGATTAAGGTTCCCGTGGGAACCCAGATCCTGGCCGAAGACAAAAAAACCCTGATCGCCGATCTGACCAAAATCGGGCAACGGGTGATGTTGGCCAAAGGCGGCGATGGCGGCTTCGGCAACGCCCATTTTAAATCTTCCACCAACCGGGCGCCCAAACGTGCCGATCCCGGCTGGCCCGGTGAAGAACGCTGGCTGTGGCTGCGCCTGAAACTGATCGCCGACGCCGGTCTGATCGGCCTGCCCAACGCCGGCAAGTCCACGTTCCTGGCCGCCGTTTCCCGCGCCCGGCCGAAAATCGCCGATTATCCCTTCACCACCCTTCATCCCAACTTGGGCGTCGCCTATCTGGATGACGAGGAATTCGTCATCGCCGATATCCCCGGCGTGATCGAAGGCGCTTCCGAAGGCGCCGGTCTGGGCACGCGCTTTCTCGGGCATATTGAAAGGTGCGGCGTACTTCTGCACCTGATCGACGGCACCCAAGACGACGTCGCCGGGGCATATCGAATCGTGCGCGACGAACTGAAGGCCTACGGCGCCGGGCTTGAAGGTAAAACCGAGATCGTCGCCCTAAACAAATGCGACGCGCTGAGCCCGAAGGAAGCGGAAGAAAAACGCATTCTCCTGGCGCAAGCCTCGGGGCGCACGGTCAACATCATTTCCGGCGTTGCCGGCACCGGCATTCCCGCCATGTTGCGAAGCTTGCTGGTGGCCATCCACGCCCACCGCGCCGCCGGGGCGGAAGAAGAAGAGGAGGCGTACGCGCCATGAGCCCCCTTGGTTCTTCCACCGACCTTACCGGCGCCAAGCGGATGGTGGTGAAAATCGGCTCTCAGCTTCTGGTCGATCAGGCCAGCGGCACCCTGCATCGTAAGTGGCTGGATTCCCTGGCCGAAGACCTGGCCCGTTGCCGCGACCGGGGCCAGGAACTGATCATCGTCTCTTCCGGCGCCATCGCCGTCGGGCGCCGCTATCTGGGCCTTGCCGAAGGTGCGCTCCGGCTGGAGGAAAAGCAGGCGGCGGCGGCCACAGGCATGATCCGTCTCGCCCACGCCTATCAGGAAGTGCTCGGCAGGCACGACATGACCGTGGCGCAGGTTCTGCTGACCCTGGACGACAGCGAAGACCGGCGGCGCTACCTCAATGCCCGCAATACCCTTAGCGCATTGCTGCGCATGGGCGCGGTGCCGCTGATTAACGAAAACGATACCGTGGCCACCGATGAAATCCGCTTCGGCGACAACGACCGCCTGGCCGCCCGGGTTGCCGCCATGATCAGCGCCGACACCCTTGTGCTGCTGTCGGACATCGACGGCCTTTATTCCGCCGATCCCCGCACCGATGCAAGCGCAACCCTGTTGCATGAGGTGCGGGAAATCACGCCTGAGATCGAAGCCATGGCCGGCGGCACCGGCACTTACGAAGGCTCCGGCGGCATGGTGACGAAACTGTCCGCCGCCCGGGTGGCGCTGGCCGCCGGCTGCCGGATGGCCATCGCCAACGGCCGCGACGACCATCCGTTGCAACGGATCGAAGGCGGCGCCAAATGCACCTGGTTCATGACGGCCGCTACTCCCCGTGCCGCGCGCAAACAATGGATCGCCGGTTCGCTCAAGCCTTCGGGCTCGTTGACCCTGGACGACGGGGCCCTGAAAGCGCTGAAAGGCGGAAAAAGCCTGTTGCCCGCCGGAGTCACGGCGGTAGAGGGAAATTTTTCCCGCGGCGATGCGGTGATCATTAAATCATCCGCCGGAGTCGAGGTCGCGCGCGGGCTGACCGCCTATTCGGCGGCTGACGCCCGGCGCATCATCGGTCATAAAACCGGTGAAATAGAGGCTCTGTTGGGCTACCGTGGCCGAGACGAGATCATTCACCGGGACGATCTGGCTCTCGGGTGAGTCCGGCCAGGTTTGTGACCGGGTTCAAAATGGGAATATGAGGCGAACTATGAGTTCCGGAGCTATCGCCATAAAATCCGAAGACATTCCCGCCCTGATGGCGGGTATCGGTGCCGCCGCCAAGGCCGCCGCCGCCGTGCTGTCCACGGCCACGACGGAAGCAAAGAACCGGGCCTTGACGGAAGGCGCCAAGGCGCTGCGCGCCGAAAAAAACAAAATTCTATCCGCCAATGCCAAGGACATGGCCGCGGGCGAACAGAAGGGACTGACGGCGGCTTTGCTCGACCGGCTGGAACTGAACGACGCCCGCATCGAAGCCATGGCCCGCGGCTTGGAAGACATCGCCGCACTGCCCGATCCGGTGGGCGAAATCATGGCAGAATGGGACCGCCCCAACGGTTTGCGTATTCAGCGCAAGCGGGTGCCGCTCGGCGTGATCGGGGTGATTTACGAATCCCGGCCCAATGTCACGGCGGACGCCGGCGGGTTGTGCCTCAAGGCCGGAAATGCCGCAATCCTGCGCGGCGGTTCGGAAAGCTTCAATTCCTCGGCTGCCATCATGGGGTGCCTGCAC
>JAOUPW010000489.1 GCA_029879665.1 Rhodospirillales bacterium
TTTGTTGTGACAATTTCCAGCTTGGCATAAAATCTCTTCAGTTATTGAGGCTTGATGAAAGAGAATTCTGTTTAGTTATTAAGGTTGATCTTCATTAATGCCTGAATAAGAAGTGCGAGGGGGGGGGAGCCATAATGACGGATGCGATCAGAGTAGCCCGTGTTTTCCGTCACTTGCTTGATGCAGCGGCGGATTTCAGCAAGTGGCCAATATTCCTGGAAAATCTTACCGGCCTGTTCAATGCCAAAGGGGCGAATCTTCTCTATTTCGACCATGGGGAAAACAAACTCGCATTTTCCATGCAGCACGGATACGATCATGTGTCTCTGCCGATGCTGGAACAGCTATCCTCGTTGTTTCCCGATGACCCCCGGGTTGCATACGCGATGCGTCATGCCGGAATGCCGGTTACTTGCCGACAGTGCGTGGATGAAGACGTTCTGCATGCATCACGCGTTTATAAAGAATTTCTCGGTCCCGCCGGGATTGAGTACACCATGGGCGTTCATTTCATGGACGAAAACATGGGCTACGCCTTATCGGTCATGCGCGGGCCGGACGGTGAACCTTTCACGCCGGCGGACAGCGAACTGTTCGGCGAACTCGTTCCCTCGGTGAAACAAGCGATCCAGTTGCATAAGCAGCTGGCCATGCTGGATTTCGAAAAACGCGCTGCGCTTGATGCTTTTGACATTCTTCCCATGGGCCTTGTTCTGACCGGGGAAGATGGCGAGGTCCGGTTCGCCAACCGCATGGCCCGCGAAATTTCGCGGGACGGCGACGGCTTTGGCATCGATAACAACCGTATTCTCACCCACATTTCCGAAGAAAGCGTGAAAATACTCGACTGTATCGGGCGAGCCGTCAGGAGCGCCCGCACAGACAAAATATTGCCGGCGGAAGGCCTGAGCATCACGCGTCCATCGGGCGGGCAATCCTATGAAGTTGTAATCGCAACCGTTTGGGGTAATCACCTCCGCTTTGGACTGGGGCAGTTGGGCGAGCCGGTAGCGGTTCTATTCATCACCGATCCCGATCGTCCCCAAGAAGCGCCGCCGGAACTGCTGCAACGTCTTTACGGCCTGACGCCGGCGGAAGCAAAGGTGGTTGAACAGCTTGTGGCCGGAAGTTCCGTGAACGAGATATCCGAGACACTCGATCTCAGCATATATACCGTGCGCGAGTACCTGAGCATCGCCTTTGAAAAGACGGGAACCAAACGCCAGGGCGAACTGATTAAACGCATCCTGTCGACGCCTGTCTGGATGTCGGCCAGGGAACAACGGGAAAAATTCCCGGAATCCGCCGCCTCCCGGCTCTTGTAAGGGGGCTTCTCCGCCGATTGGGCGCGGGCTTGTAAATTTGGGATAAATTCACTTGCCCCCCTCATTTGAGGGGTCCGTTTGCCGAGCTCAGAGCTTACCTTCAATCTTGGAATATGTACGGTGCAAAGGATCGGGGGAATGCCGCTTGTTCTTTTGTCCGGCGAATGAAAACGAGGGGGACTTAAGCTGCGGGATAGTGAAATTTCCAGGCATTTTATCTTCTTCCCTTGCCTGAATTTTTTCCGCAGTCTTTTTATTAAAGCGTGATGATTCTTACTGAGAATTATTTTCCCGATCGCGATTTGGAGTATGCGTATACAAGTTGGATGAATCGGGAAAGAAATGTTTTTCACGCCCTAGACAACCCAGGTAATTCTTTGCAGCGGTCCCGGGCTTCGGCTGCCGTTGGCCGGTTGCATGAAGCTCTGGCCCCGCTTTCCCGATACAGGGAATTGATGGATGCGGTCACCAGCGGGCCGTCCGCCGGTTTGCCCTGGGGCTGGAGGCCGCTATTGGATGACGAATGTACGCAAGCGGGTCTTTTGTATCTGGAGGCCGGGAAGACCGTTCCCCTGCATGACCACCCTGAAGGGGCAGCGGCCTTGCGGGTCATATCGGGCAGGATCGATATCATTCAAGGAGATCCTGTTCCAGAAACGTCTGGTGGGGATGCGGTTTCTCCATGCAAATTTCCCATCCGCTGGTCCGGGGCGTTGAGCCGGGGAACAGGAACGTTCTTTACCGCTTCGAAGGGAAATATTCACACATTTATGGCGCGAACGGACACGTTGCTCCTGGATGTGTTCTTCACGCCCTATGAATATGCAAGAAGGTCATGGTTCGTTGCTGAAAAACCGTCACCCGCGGAGCGGCCGGTCGAACCCCGGCGATGAATTAACCGCCCCGCAAATAGGACCCCCATTATGGTTGAAAAAAAGAATAAATTCATTTTACGGAGTATCGCAGGGGGGATGGTCGCGGTTGCCGTCACCGCCGGAAATCCGAGGGCGGAAAGCGGAAGCCATGAACTGGCGATTCGGAATATTCAGGAAACCCGGCAGGCCGATTTCTCACTGCGCGCTTGCGCCGAAGCGGGCAAGGCAATGTGTCAGGCGGCCTTGGCCTTGAAGTTCGAAGCCTGCTACGGCGTTTCCTGCGATCCCGGGGAGGCATTTCAATGGATGTTGAAAGCAGCGGAACAGGGCTTTGTGCCGGCGCAACGCAGCGTCGGGCTTTCCTATTTTCTCGGGCGCGGGATCGGCAAAGATGAACAAAAGGCCGCCCAATGGATCAACCGCGCCGCCTTGCAGGGGGATGATGAGGCGACCCTT
>JAOUPW010000490.1 GCA_029879665.1 Rhodospirillales bacterium
GCTGTTTTTGATTTGCCGGGGCGGGATACAGCATTCCTCGCTGATGGTTCTGAATGCTGTTTTTGATTTGCCGGGGCGGGATACAGCGGAATCCGGCATGATCAGATACCTGCCCCAGGCCGCCTATCCTTGTTAATTCGGCTTTTAAGTACCTGAGAAGGTCTGAAAACCAGTACCTTGCGGGGAAGAATGGGAACCTCCTCCCCGGTCTTGGGGTTGCGGCCGATACGCTGGCCTTTCTGTCTTACGGAAAAACTTCCGAAGGAAGAAATCTTCACGGTTTCTCCCCGCGACAACGCATTGGAAATCTGACTGAGAACCGCTTCGAGAAGATCGGCGGATTCATTCCGTGAGAGACCAACTTCTTGATAGACCGCCTCGCTCAATTGTACCCGCGTAATGGTTCTGCCAGACATGACCATCCCCCTCGCATATGAACTGATTTATAAAACCTACTTCCACCAAGGAAATCCGTCAATATCAAAGGGATGCGGAGAATGTTTAAATTTGCGAAAAGGGGTGTTTTTGTGCTTTTAGTGCAACTTAAGGCTGGTTCGAGATCGAACCAACCCGGTTACAGTGCCCGGTTTCCTTGATGTCGAGCGGATTCACAAATCTGGAAATAAGTTTATTACCAGCGGACCAGAGCAGCGCCCCATGTCAATCCTCCGCCCATGGCTTCCATCAGAACCAGCTGCCCGGGTCGAATCCGCCCGTCCCGGACCGCTTCATCCAGGGCAAGGGGAATGGAAGCCGCAGAAGTATTCGCATGACGGTCTACGGTCACAACCACATGATCCTCCGCCAGCCCCAGCTTACGGGCGGTACCATCAAGAATACGTTTGTTCGCCTGATGGGGGACCAGCCAGTCAATATCAGTCCGGGAAAGGCCGTTAGCCGTCAGCGCCTCGTCAACCACCCCGGCCAGATTAACGACGGCATGGCGGAAAACCTCTCGTCCGGCCATGTGAACCCGGCCGACCGTCTGGGTCGAGGACGGCCCTCCATCGACATACAGAATATCGTTGAACCTGCCGTCTGAATGAAGGTGCGTGGACAGAATGCCCCGCTCCCCTTCCCCGTCCACTCCGCTCGTGTCCGCTGCTTCCAGGATCACGGCGCCGGCGCCGTCACCGAACAGGACGCAGGTGGTGCGGTCTTCCCAGTCAAGAATGCGGGAAAATGTTTCCGCGCCGATGACCAGGACGGTTTTAGCCTGGCCCGTCCGGATAAAATTGTCGGCTACGGACAGTGAAAAAATAAAACCGGAACAAACCGCCTGCAGATCGAACGCAATCCCGCGGGTCATACCCAACATGGCCTGCACTCGGGTCGCGGTGGCGGGAAAGGTTTGGTCCGGGGTTGTCGTGCCTAAAATAACCATATCCAGATCATCGGCCGTCTTGCCGGCATGTTCCAATGCCTTGAGGGCGGCCTGATAGGCCAGATCGGAGGTCAGTTCGCCTTCGGCGGCGATATGGCGCTGGCGGATGCCGGTGCGAGACGCAATCCATTCGTCGGTCGTTTCGACCTTGGTGGAAAGTTCGTCGTTGGTCAGAATCCGTTCGGGCAGATAGGAACCGCAACCGGCTATAACGGACCGGAATTTCATGTCAACCGGCCGTGGCCTTGCTGACATCCGAGGTCGCGCTCAGATGCGAGAAATCATCCTTAATGGCTTCGTTCAACCCGTCAGTAATCATTTCAACGGCGACCTTGATGGCATTGGAAAAACCAAACCCATCCGTGCCGCCGTGACTTTTCACGCAAATTCCATTCAGGCCGAGAAACATGGCGCCATTGTATCGCCGGGGATCGACGCGCATTTTGAACTTGTTTAAAGCCGGTTTGGCCAGAAAAGCGCCCAGCCTCGACAACGGCGAACTCATCAAGGCCTCTTTCACAAACGCGCCGAACAGCTTGGCGGTTCCTTCAGCGGTCTTGATCGCAATGTTTCCCGTAAACCCGTCCGTGACAACAACATCGACCGTACCCGCGCCAATATCATCGCCTTCTACAAAGCCATAAAATTTAATGGGTAAATCGGATTCCTGAAGAATTGCAGCGGCCGTCTTGACGGCTACGTTTCCTTTTAATTCTTCCTGGCCAACGTTCAAAATTCCGATGGAAGGCTGCTTCAATCCCAGGACGTGGCGGGCAAACACCTCACCCATCACCGCAAACTGAACAAGATTATCGGCATCGCAATTTACATTCGCACCAAGATCGAGCATGACGGATTCGCCACGCTGAGTGGGAAAATACGTAGCGATCGCCGGTCGATCAATTCCGGGCAGAGTCTTCAAGACGAATTTTGCCATGGCCATCAGGGCGCCGGTGTTTCCGGCCGAAACCACTCCCTGGGCCTCACCATTGCCAACCGCATTGATCGCAAGCCGCATGCTGGAATTCCGGCCGCCGCGCAAGGCGATCGAGGGCTGCATGTCATTGGTGATGACGTCAACCGTATGGCGGATCTGACATACGGCCTTTGCCGCCGGAAACTTATTCAACAACGGCGCAAGCACGCCTTCGTCTCCGAACAACAGGAAATCGACCTGTGGAAGGTCTTTCACAGCCAAGTTAATTCCTTCAACGACCATATTCGGGGCGTTGTCACCACCCATGGCGTCCAAGGATAACGTCAGTCGATCA
>JAOUPW010000491.1 GCA_029879665.1 Rhodospirillales bacterium
CATCTTGTTCCCTTCTCTGAATTAAATCGACTTCGTATCTAGGTACGCGCGGCGTCCGACACAACCCGCGAGGCAATCCCATGGGGCCGGAGTCGTGCACGAGCGGCGGCATCTTCGGGCGACGCTGTGTCGTTTCTGAGGATTAATTGAGGTAAAACGCGGGCAGTTTAGAATTGCTATCGTTTTTTTATCCGGCGAAGAACCGTCGGGAAACCGGGCCGCACAGGAATTATTTCCGGCGCCGGTTTCGGGGCCGCACATTACATACGTAAAGATATATCCAGCGCCGACCGTACTCATGCCGTAATGCACGGCCACGTCGTCCAGCGCTTTGCGCAGGCGGATGAAGGCGCGGAATATTCCCGTATTCAGTGCATTGGGTAGAATTTAATTTGTAAAAGTTGTAATATATCACTCCGAATTCTATTCGGCATGGGGGATGCCAGGGGCCTTCTGTCGCCTTTTAATATTTATCCTCTTCAACATTTCATCGCCCCCGTGAACAACCGGTTCGACATGTCTTGGTCTGTATGTATGGGGCCCCGCATGTCCTAGGTAATGATTGCTCCGAACGCGCTCTTCGATGTTTTTCAAAAACGGTTTCACTTAAAAAGCCGAAGTATTGGAACAGGGAGTAAAGCGATGTCTAAAAACAAATCAGCAAGAAAAATGAAGGCTGCCGGCAAGGAACGTATTCTCAATGTCCGCCGCGATCCACCCGATATTCGTGACCGCATGTACGAACCGGCATTGATCCGGCTTCAATCAAATATCGACCGCCGCGATCCGAAACTGGTGCTCGACCAGGGCACGGAAGGTTCCTGCACCGGGTTCGGCCTCGCCGCGGTGATCAACATCCTCAACAAAGAGGCCGGTAATAAATTCATGGCCAGCATGCGCATGCTGTACGAGATGGCAAAAAAACACGATGAATGGCCGGGCGAGGATTATTCCGGGTCGAGTTGCCGGGGCGCCATCCGGGGCTGGAAAAACATGGGCGTTTGCAGCAACGACGACTGGAAATACGTCGCCAACAAACCCGGCACCCTGACCATCGAACAAGCCATCGAGGCGCGCAAGAACACGCTCGGCGCCTATTACCGGCTGCGCCCGGAAATCACCGATTATCACGCCGCCATCAACGAGGTGGGGTCGATTTACGTTTCCGCCGCCGTGCATGACGGCTGGTCCAACCCCAAGCCGGGCAACAGGAAAAGCCTGCCGACGATCACGTTCGACCCGGTTCCAAGCGGCGGCCATGCCTTCGCCATTGTCGGCTACAACGCCGACGGCTTTATCGTGCAGAATTCATGGGGGCCGAAATGGGGCGGCAAGGGCTTCGCCCTGTGGACGTACGAGGATTGGTGCGAAAACATCAAGGACGGCTGGGTGTTCCGCCTGGCGCTGCCGACACCGCGCATTTTCGGCCTGACGCCGCCGGCCGCCATGGCCGGCGAAGCCGAAGCACGGCGGCGCAAACCCAAACGGTTTGAAATCGCCGGACATTTCGTTCACTTCGACGACGGCACCTACAAGACCCACAGCGATTACTGGAGCACCAGGGAAGATACGGAACAAACCGCGGCCCGGATCGCCGAAGCCGCCAACGACCGCTTCAAGCATCTGTTGATTTACGCGCACGGCGGGCTCAACGATCCCGGCGCGTCGGCCAGGCGGGTGCATGCGCTCAAGGAAGGGTTCAAGCGCAACGGCATCTATCCCTATCACATCATGTACGACACCGGACTGGTCGAGGAGTTGAAGGACGTCATCAAACGCTCGCTCAGTCTGGCCGAGCAGCGCTCAGAAGGATTCGTCGACTGGATCACGGACAAAATATCCGAACGCACGGACACTCTGATCGAGGACATCGTGCGCAAGCCGGTGACGCCCATCTGGGACGAAATGAAACGCGACGCCCGCCTGCCCTTCATGCCCGGAGCGGGCGAGATCGGCGGCGACGGCGTCCACACCATCCAGACCTTCGCCCAGGCGCTGGCCGGAACCGGCAAATCGATCCACATTGCCGGGCACAGCACCGGCGGCGTGCTGATCGGCCATCTGCTGGCGGCGCTCGATCAACTCGGCATGCCCGACCTGGTGAAGAGCTGCAGCCTGATGGCGCCGGCCTGCACCGTCGAATTCTACAAGCAGCATTACCAGCCGCGATTGCGGGGACAGAACGGCGCCGGCACGGTGGTCAAGCTGCCAAAGCTGACGGTCTACAACCTGAACGACGAATTGGAAAAGGACGACAACGTCGTCAAGGCCTACCGCAAATCGTTGCTGTACCTGGTCTCGCGCGCATTCGAACGCAAGATCGACACGCCCTTGCTGGGCATGAAAATTTATTCAGATACGTTGCCGGCCATCACGGGCCTGAAGTTCGTGTACTCCGACGGCAAGACCGGCCCCAGCAAAAGCACCAGCCACGGCGGATTCGACAACGACCCCGACACGCTCAACGCCATCCTGAAAACCATCCTCGGCGCGGAACCGCCGGCGAAATTCACCAAGGAGGAGATGGCGGGATACTGAAGGCGGTGTTGACGGCGGTGTCGGACGGTTGGCAGGGCGCGGCGGCGGGCTGACCGGATGGCGCCCTATTGTGCTGTGATTGCGCCGTGATTGTGCTGTGAATGG
>JAOUPW010000492.1 GCA_029879665.1 Rhodospirillales bacterium
AAGTGGTGATGGTTCAATGAAGCGAATCCCTTGCCCTGAACTAGACAGATCCGATAACCAAAACGTAGATATTCGCGCGATCGCTTTTGCGATTGCAGGCGCATTTGCTATTGGTCTCTCGACAGACGCTTTGTGGAAGTAATTTGCTGACGTAGCTGAGTTTGCTGCGGGGGTGCCAAAATCGTGAAAATTGAGGTAAGGCGCATAGCCAAAAAATCGGTTTTCTATCCTCCACACTTTTAGTTTCCCCACCCCGTCCTCCCCCGCAAGGGGGGAGGGAGTTCAGCGGGGTGCCCGCACCGTGAAAGAAAAGGGCCGAAACCGCGAAATAAAAGGAAAGGGATTCTTGTGCGGCTTGAAACGAAATTTCTTTTGGTTAACCAAATACAAGTTAATTATATATTTCTCTTTTCTAATCAATAGGTTTCACATGATTGTATGCTTGCTTTAAATATCCACCGCCCTTAAATTCCAACCGTGCGAGAATTAGTCGCAACAGTTTCAAGGGGTGTTCGATGGCAAAGTCCGCGGTGAAAAAATCTTCCGGTGCTGCAAAATCCGGTACTTCCGTTAAGGGCACCAGGGGCGCTAAGGGCGCCCGCAAAAAAACCGCCATTAAAACGCGCGGCACGGCTTCCAAGTCTTCCCAGGCCACTCCCAAAGACCTTATCCAGTACTACCGCGACATGCTCCTGATCCGCCGCTTTGAGGAAAAGGCGGGGCAGTTGTACGGCATGGGACTGATTGCCGGATTCTGCCACCTGTATATCGGTCAGGAAGCCGTTATCGTCGGCATGCAGGCGGCCGCCCGTCCCGGTGATTCGGTGGTGACCAGCTACCGCGACCACGGCCATATGCTTGCCTGCGGCATGGATCCCAACCGGGTCATGGCCGAACTCACCGGACGCAGCGAAGGTTATTCCAAGGGCAAGGGCGGCTCCATGCACATGTTTTCCCGTGAAGCCAACTTCTACGGCGGTCACGGCATCGTCGCCGCCCAGGTTCCCATCGGTACCGGTCTTGCCTTCGCCCACCAGTATCGTGAAGACGGCGGCGTCAGCATGGCGTACTTCGGCGACGGCGCCGTCAACCAGGGCCAGGTCTATGAATCCTTCAACATGGCGCGGCTTTGGAATTTGCCGATTATCTACATCATCGAAAACAACAAATACGGCATGGGTACCTCCGTCGAACGGGCTTCGGCGACGACCGAACTTTACCAGCGCGGCGCCGCCCACGGTATTCCGGGCAAGAGTGTGGACGGCATGGACGTGCTGGCGGTCAAGGCGGCGGGCGAAAAGGCGCTGGCTCACTGCCGCGCCGGCAAGGGGCCCTTCATTCTGGAAATGAAAACCTACCGCTATCGCGGCCATTCCATGTCCGATCCGGCCAAATACCGTTCCAAGGAAGAAGTCAGCAAGGTGCGCAAGGAACAGGACCCCATTGATACCGTGCGCGACCGGATCCTTGCCGCGAAAGTCGCCGACGAAGCCGCGCTCAAGGAAATCGACCGGGAGATCAAGGTGATCGTCACCGAAGCCGCCGAATTTTCCCAGTCCAGTCCGGAACCGGATCCGTCGGAACTTTATACAGACATTCTGAAAATCGCCTGAAGGGGTAGGGGACCAACATGCCGATACAAATTCTCATGCCCGCCCTGTCGCCGACCATGACCGAAGGCACGCTGGCCAAATGGTTGAAGAACGAAGGCGACGTGGTCGCCAGCGGCGACGTGATCGCGGAAATCGAAACCGATAAGGCGACCATGGAAGTGGAAGCCGCCGACGAAGGGATCCTGGGAAAAATACTCGTTCCCGGCGGGACCGAAGGGGTCGCCGTCAACACCCCGATCGCGGTAATTCTGGAAGAAGGCGAGAAACTCTCGGCAATCGAAAGTTCCGCACCGGTTCCGGCGGCGGCTCCGGTTTCCCCGGCGCCGCCGCCTCCGGTTCACGCGCCCCAGCCGGCCGCAACCTCCGCTCCGGCGGAACCCGAATACACCGGCCCGACGGTATCCATGACCGTGCGCGATGCGCTCCGCGACGCCATGGCCGAGGAAATGCGCGCCGATCCAAACGTCTTTTTGATGGGCGAGGAAGTGGCCCAGTATCAGGGCGCTTACAAAATCAGTCAGGGGCTGCTGGAGGAATTCGGCCCGAAACGGGTTGTCGATACCCCCATCACTGAGCACGGCTTCACCGGGCTCGGCGTCGGCGCCGCGTTCGCCGGGCTTAAGCCCATCGTCGAATTCATGACCTTCAATTTTTCCATGCAGGCTATGGATCAGATTATCAATTCGGCGGCCAAGACCCTCTACATGTCCGGAGGGCAGATGGGCTGTCCTATCGTTTTCCGGGGCCCCAACGGGGCTGCGTCCCGGGTCGCGGCGCAGCATTCCCAGTGTTTCGCCAGCTGGTTCGCCCATATCCCGGGGCTCAAGGTGGTTTCGCCCTGGTCGGCGGCCGACGCCAAGGGTTTGTTGAAATCCGCCATCCGGGATCCCAACCCGGTGATCGTGCTGGAAAATGAAATTCTTTACGGCCAGAAATTCGAGGTGCCCACCGATCCCAACTACACGGTGCCCATCGGTAAGGCCCGGATCGAACGCAGCGGGGGGGACGTCACCATTGTC
>JAOUPW010000494.1 GCA_029879665.1 Rhodospirillales bacterium
CTCTCCTCCTGGTAGCCAGCGGCACTCTCGTGGCCATCGCAACGGGGATTGTTCTCATCCACATGGGTTCGCGGCTCAATTCCTCCAACTGGGCAATCACGGACTGCCGGATAATTTCCCTCGACGGGCTATTGCGCCGTTCGCGGCAAGAAATTCCGCTGTCGGCGATCGAAGATGCGAAATACGAGGACGCCAAGCTGACCCTGAGCGGCAGAGGGAAAGTCGTCCAAATTCGCGCAAAACAAATCCCCGCCGACGTCCTTTGCAGTGCTTTGACAGAGTGGTTTCCCTCCGCTGGCCAGCCGGTTCAACGGCTTGGTCACATCCTTGACGCCGACGAAACGGTGTTATTCCGCCAGCCTTCCCGCTGGGACTATGCCTATCCCGCCGCTGCTCTGTCTCTATTCATATGGTTGGCAATGGGCCAGCAGGATTGGGCGCCACGGGGAAATTTGACATTGGCAATCTTGCTGGTAGTTGCGGGCTTGCTCTTTCGCGACGCCTACCGCTGGACGGTAGCGATTACCGACCGGCGATTGCTGCGCCGGTTGAGCTACGACCCATCCCGATATGAGGCGTTCCCCATGTCAGAGGTAGAAGCTGTCCCGCCCTCACCCTTTGGCGACAGACTGTTCGTGAAGCTGCACGGGTATGAACTGCAGTTACCCGCCAAGGGCAAGGACGCAGAACGCCTCCGCGCCGCCATCGAAGCCGCGAAGGGAGCCGCGTAATGCGCTGGTTCGGGCCGAAGCTGGAACCGGGGGAGCGGATGCTCGCCCGTGACCCGGAAGCGTTTGTCATGTGGTTCATGCGCATCTGTGCGGTGGGCATGGTCGCAGGACTGGTCGGGTTTGCCCTGGATGGCGACGTGATTCTGGCGATACTGATGGCGGGCGGCATTGCAGCCCTTGTCCTGCCCGACCTGCGGAAACAATCCCGCGGGCTTTACCAATGGCATGCCGCCCTGACCGACCGCCGGCTGATCTACCGCTCGGACAACGATAAAGGCTATGTCGCCGTTCCCCTGGCCGAACTCGACCTTCTTCAGGAACGCGATCCGGAAGAAATTCTTGCCGACCAGTCCGAGGAAAACCAAAAAATGGTCAAGCTGCTGGGAAAATCGCGAATTCGCGATGACGCGGGGACCTCGATTGGCGTTCAGCATGACGAGCAAAGCTTTTACTTCCAAACCGGAAAGAAAAAGACCGGGCAAATTCGCGAGATCATCGAGACCGCGAAAGGAGAGGCATGATGAGCTGGCTCAAGCCGAAGCTGGCGCCGGGGGAGCGGATTCTGGTGGCGCTGCCGGGTCGTGAGGATCAGGGGTTCTGGGCCGGCATGGGCGGGTTTCTGGTGGTCGTTGAGGTAGCCCTGGTGGTGGCGATGGACGCTTTTTTTGGAATAGACAGGCTTACGACCGCCATCGTTTTCGGGGGCAGTTTTGCCTTGCTGGCTTTTGCCTTGTCCCGCTGGCAACTCATCGTTACAGACAGGCGCCTGCTGCGCCGTCGCGGGCTGCGCAGCCGCGTGGAGGAAATCGCGCTCGACGAGGTGGAGGATGTCCGCACTGAAATGGGCGGCTTCACCGAGCGGATCGTTATTCGGGCCAATGGCCGCGAATTGACAATCTCGACGATGATCGGGGTCGATCCGGCGCCAATCGTAAAGGCGATCGCCAAAGCGAAAGAGGGCGCGTGATGAGTTGGTTCAAGCCAAAACACGCGGGCGGGGAGTCGATGGTGTTTCGGCGGGGGGCGGTTGTGAGCGTGACCGGGCTTGCCGGGGTGGTTGTCATTTTCGCCACCACATCCGGTGCGATGACCGAAGGCATGCAATGGCCGGTCGCGGAAATTGCGATCATGGGGCTGGCGCTGGCGGCGCTGCCGGTCGCGTTCTTCGCTTCCCGCCTTCGCCTGGGGCTGGAGCCCGGCGAAGCCAGGCCTATGCGGCTTCGCACTGCCGACTACTGGGTCCCGAGACTGATTGGTCTGCTTGTGACCCCGTTTCTCTCGCTCGCCACCAGCTTTGTGATATGGCGTATCCATCAGCGTAGCGGTATCGACGATTACGCGACCGAAGTGATCCTGGCGCCTTCCCAGTGGGTTTTCGTCGTGGGCGCCGGCCTGGCCACGTTCCTGGGGTATCAATTCCTGTTTGAGGGAGCCGCCGGCAAATTGAACTCGCTTTTCCTGACGGACCGCCGGCTTATTCGTTTCACGCCGGGTTTCTGGCGCGGACGGGTCGAGACGTTGGCCCTGGAGGATGTCGCGGAAATCCGCGAAAACTCGCAGGGCATCACGCTGATCGCAGCCTCGCGCGATGCGATGCGCCGGCTGCGGCCGGACGGGACCAGTGAGGCGGCGGGCATCGACCAGTTGCACCTGCCGTTGTCCCGGTTCAGGTTCCCGTGGGCCGCCAAAACGCAATATGACCGCACCGTGGCTCTGCTCGGTCGCGCGACGCTGCGCTGGCATGCGCCTTCGCTGCCACGCCATCTGCAGCGGCTGGTCTCACTGGAAGCGAAATACTGGGATATCGTTGCTGTCCTGGCCGTCATCCCGATGCTGGTGTTCTTGGTTGTCGCGTTTTCCACCCCGGACACCCCCCGAATTAAAGAGGCTGTGGCG
>JAOUPW010000495.1 GCA_029879665.1 Rhodospirillales bacterium
CTTCGCCGAAATAGGTACGAAAAGCGGCATGGGCAAAAATCTTGGCTTGTTCCGGGTCACGATCATCAAACCAATAAAAAACACGCGACGGCGCCAGCGCCGCGATCGGGAACGGATCGGGAAGAACCCAGGGCACCTGCATGCGTTCGGCCTGGCGCGCCCAGTCGCGGCGGACATAATCGCCTTTAAGCGGTTGCCCGATCAGGGGTTGGTTGCCGGATTCCTTGAAGGCGGCACCGATCATGATCGGTTTCCACACCACTTCGCGCCCAACCGCGCGGGCAAGATCATCCACCCTGAAGGAAGCGAAGTAAGCATATGGCGATGAAAAATCGAAAAAGAATTCTATCGATGTGGACATGGTTTGCCTTTTTACGTTTCCAGCGTCTACCAACTGATGCGTTCGCCGTCGAAGCCGAAAAAGCCGCCGCTTTGTTCCGGCCCGAGACCCGCAATCACGTCGCGCATTTTCGAAACACTTTCGCGGGAATCGATCAGGGCGCCGGGACCGCCCATATCGGTCTTGACCCACCCCGGATGCAGCAGGGCAACGACGACTCCCCGTTCCTTGAGGTCAATGGACAGGCTTTTCATCACCGCGTTGAGCGCCGCCTTCGATGAGCGGTAGATGTAGGAGCCGCCGGAGCTGTTGTCCGAAATGCTGCCCATCTTGCTGGAAATGGCGATGATCTTCTTCATTTTGCCGCGCGCGATATGGTCGAGAAAGCATTCGCTGACCTTGAGCGGCGACATGGCGTCGGTGCGCATGACTTCTTCCCAGGCGCCGTAATTGATGCCGCCCAAGAGAGCAGGTTTCGGACCGTAGATTCCTGCGTTGTTGATCAGGATGTCGATATTTTCCCGTTTCAGGGATTTAGCCAGCGCCTGGATCTGGCCGCGATCCGTAATGTCGAGGGCATGAACCTCAACCTTTCCCGCCAGCCCCTTAAGCTCATTGGCGCCGCCGGGATCGCGGCAGGTGGCGATCACCTTCCAACCGTCGTCCGCGTACTGTTTCGCGAATTCAAGTCCGATCCCTCTGCTGGCGCCGGTAATCAGAACGGTTGGCATGTCATTAAAATCCAGTTTCAGAAAGTTTTAACGGGAAGCAGAGCAAAGTCAGTACGGTGTCCCGTCCTTATGGATGAAGGTGCGCACGCCGTCCTGCTTGATCTGTTTCAGGTCGATGTCCGAATAGGTAACCACTTCGGCGCTGGATCTGTTTCCCACTTCCAGAACCACCGCATCCCGTCCGGAACGGTTGATCAGGACATGGCCGTCCCCGGAATTGGCCGGAAAGCCCGCTACCATCCCGGAGGTAAGGACCTGTTCGCCGCCATCGGTGATGAGGGTCAATTCACCTTCAAGGATATAGATGAATTCGTCTTCGCCGGAATGCCAATGGCGCTGCGATGACGCCACCCCCGGCGCCAGGCGCAGGAGATTGACGCCGAACTTGCTCAGACCCAGGGCATCGCCCAGAGCCTGCTTCTGACGTGCGAACACGCCTTCGTTGAAAGGATCGGGGTAGATCGATCCGACACGGACTTCGACCGAGGCCGGATCCAGTGCCGGCAACTTCGTTTCTTCTTTCGTCTCTTGGCGGTTGCTCATGTTTCTTCCTCCCCGGCGAGTTTATCGAATATGACGATGGCCGTGGTAAGAATTCGCGCGGTCATGGCAATCGCAGCCGCATCAATGGTATCCGCCCGGTCGTCCGCCGTATGATAGGTCCTGAAGATAGTCGGCCTGAGGAACGGGAACAACCATTTGAGGCTGTTGGGATGGTCCACGTAGTCCCGGAGGGTGGTTTCGTCTTCGCGGGGAAGGATGGTGACCCCGACGGCGGGCACGCCGAGGCGGGAAAATTGCCGATGGTCGCTGCCGAAACGGGGAACCGCGCCGTGGGTGCCATTATAGATTTTGCGCTGGGCGCCGGCCCCCTGAAGGGCGCGAACGATCCGTGATCCCTTCGCCTTGCCGGTCACGTCCCAGATGCCGAAGGCATTGCCAATGCCGCACATCTCGAAACTGGCGGCACCGGCAAGGGTTTCCGTTCCATGGGCGGCGGCGAAGGCCCGGGCGCCGCGAAGGCCCGATTCCTCGCCATCGCTGAAAACAAAATCGACGGCGATGTGTTGCAAGGGAACCGACTTCAAAACTCCCCTGGCGGCTTCGAGAACGGCGGCAACGCAGGAGGCATTGTCGTTGGCGCCGGGAGTTTCCGGACGGCGGTCATAATGGGCCAGGATGACGAAACGGTTTTTCTTCCGGTTGCCCGTGCGGACGACCAAATTGCGGCCGGAGACGCCGGACTCCTCATAGGGTTCGGCCTTGAATGGAATCAGATGGGTATTGAGGACAGCGATGAGAACGGCCCCGCGCTCGCGGTTTGATTTTCCCGCCATCACCTCGACCAGACGCAGGGGCGATGGGGCCTCCAGGTAATGGGATAGATCCCTGCCTTGTGGACCAGGGGGGGGATAAGGATCCTCGCCGCAGGCCGAGAGCACGAACAATCCGGCCAATGCGATTACAGGGGACGCGCGCATGTCGTCACATCAGAACCGCAACGCCGCCGAACAGAACGGCAAACAGCCCCGCCAGCACGCCGCCGGCCAGAGCC
>JAOUPW010000496.1 GCA_029879665.1 Rhodospirillales bacterium
AAAAAGAAGATTATTATATTATTGATGAACACCTCAACGCGGAGGGGAACCGTGCGGTTGCGGATCGCTTGGCGCGGGCGCTTGCAAATGTCTTTTAATTCCGCTCGATTTGGAGCTTCCGCCAAGCATATGAATGCTCCTTATCTGGTGATGATCGCAGGTCAGAAAAAACGATAGGGGGGATCGTATTTAAATTCAATGAGGTGTTGACCGGTTGGAATAAAAATCGCCATGAATGTTCCATAGGCGGGCACAATAGGAGATTCTTTCCCATTAACGAATGCCCGCCAATATGGACTGAAAGTATTGGTAAGGACCAGAGCCGCCGCCGCCTTGGATGTAACATTTAACCGAATCGTGTCTGGAGAATAGAGCCCGGGCGTTATCATGCCTCCAGGAACTTCTCCGTCGATGTCGATAAATTTATCCGAATTTTTTTTCTCAATGAGAGCCGTTCGGTGAAATGCGAGTGCATTATTTTCGATCAATGACTTGTTAAGATCTTCTTCATTTTCGTAAAAAGTAATTCCGGATAAAAACCAGCGGGGTAAAATGGTTTTGTTTAGATAAACCATTACCCGACGGCCGATAAAATTTTCGGACACATGCCTGAGCGTCCGCTCTTTTTTAGAAAGTTCCTGCCACAACCGTTCCGATTTAATGTCGTTAACCAGTTTAAGGTCAGGGCTGTCCAAAGGCACGGTACTCAATACATATCGAACGTTGGCGAGAGAAAGAAGATTGGTGCGAAAATAATCTCGCACGACCAACCGCAGGGAATGGTTGTCATTCGTTGGTATGGTAAGGCTGCTTCCATAATTAAGAAAATTACCTCTGACAATTTCATTGCGCGATAATAATGGGTCGATGACCAGTCCCCAAAAATTCTTGAATCGATGGTGGTACATCGCCAGTACGCCGCCAATGGTTTCCAGCCCGTATAAATTTACGGAAGCGGCGTAAAGTCCGTTCTCTTCAACGACGGCCACGCGAAAGGGTTCCGAAGTTGTTTTGGATTCACGGGCGATGGCTTTTATATCGGGACTCTCCATGTTGGCTACGTAGCTTCCCCATTTCACCCAATCATGGATATGGCCGGCAATCTTTAGGCCTGGGACCGGAACGGCCGAAAGTATCGCCAAGATAAAAACAGTCATCGCAACGGAGGTGTGGCTGGCCCGTTTTGATAGATGCCAGATGCCCACGGCCGCCGCGACGGAAACGTAAAATATTGCTAAGTGCGCATACCGGAAAAAGTGAAACCCTCGCAAGGGAGTAAAATAAGCGCCAAGAAACTGACTTAGAAAATCATCCAGAATGATCATGCTGAATGCCAAGGCGGTTAGAAGAATAAGAATAAGGGGGCGGTATGATCCTTCGCGGAGAGCGAAGCCTACACCGATGAAGGCGAGGAAGATTAAAAACAACAACTTGAATAATTGGAAAAGAAGTTTGCCGCCAGAATATTGGAAATATGGCAGGCTGTAATCCCATTGAATTCTTTGTGAAAAGAGCGCGTTTTCCGCCATCGCCCACAGCATCTCAATCTGCGGTAAAAGACTAAAGGCTCCCAAAACCACAATAAGAGGGAATATGCGCCGTAAAGCTTTCCCCCTGACAAGCCACATCCAGGCGAAAAGTCCGGGTAGGGTAAACAGAATTGCCAAGTGCACTGTGGATGCTAAGCCATAGGCAACCCCTATTCCCGCCATTCCGATCCAGGGCAACCATCCCCGGCGCGGGTACAGTCTCTCCGTGGCCCATATCAACAACGGAAAGGCGCCAAATCCGATATAGTGTTCCATTAGGTTTAATTGATGGAACTGAAAAAATAGGCCGCCCATCAATGCCGCTCCGGTCGACAGCTTTAAATAATCCCTGCAAATAAGGAAGGTAAACCAACCTGCGATAAAAAGCTGAATGAACCGAAGAACTGGAATGACAAGCCAGTGGGGCAGGACTTTAAAAAAGAAAAGAAACGGATCCAGGTTCCGATAACCGTTAGCGAGAAGATCAACACCCCCTGCCTGATAGGGGTACCAGTACTGCGGTCCGTAGGTTTCCATGGATTTCGACATCATTAAATAACGCACAAAATGACTGTCGGCGATGTCGAGCCACTTGAGAGCGGAGAATGGGCCCAGGATAAAATGATCAAGGACCAGGATTAGGGAAATTACCAGGAACAATATTGCCGGGTGCCGTTGGCATCCGTCGGCTATTTTTTGAAG
This sequence comes from Rhodospirillales bacterium, assembly GCA_029879665.1. GTDB lineage: Bacteria > Pseudomonadota > Alphaproteobacteria > Rhodospirillales > JAOUPW01 > JAOUPW01. The sequence continues at coordinate 2,232 of JAOUPW010000496.1, forward strand.
GTGGTCAAATAGAAAATAAGATTTTATTTGAATTTTTTTTTCAGGGATTCGTGTGAGAAAATGCAAGGAAATATTTTCATCCATTTTTATTCGCAGGAACCGTAATGATTATGTATGTAAATTCTTAAATCGGGTGATCCGTTTGTGGGGATAGATCAAAAAATTCTCGATAATAGGTGCGCATATTTATCGTGTAATGGTTGTCTTAATTCTAACGCTATTCTATAAATTGCAATAATTCAAGTGTTGCCGGGGGATCAAATTTGTACGTATTTTACACAACGCCATTGCCGAGGAGGCTCTGAAGCACGTCGTTGTTGATTCGGATGTTCGGAAAACAGAAACAGCCCGGCCAAGATTGATGGCGGTATGAAATATTTCGAAGGCCAATGC
>JAOUPW010000497.1 GCA_029879665.1 Rhodospirillales bacterium
GTGAGGATGAATTCCTCGCCGTCCGCCAGTTCGTCGAACCGCTCTTCGCTCAGGCTCACGTCAGCCAGCGTCACCTCGCCCTCTTCGGCGCCGGTTTCATCCGAACCCACCCGGCGCCGGGCATTGGCGAGGCGTAGGTATTCTCCCCGTTCTTCGGTATCGAAATCCAGATGCTTGAGAATGGACATGGAAATGACGTGATCGCCCTTGGCCAGCTTGATCCCGCGCACGCCTCGGGAAGTGCGGCCGCTGAAAATACGAACATCGATGATCGGGAAGCGGATGCATCGGCCGCTGTGGGCCGAAAGAAGAATATCGTCGGCTTCGGAGCAAACGCGGACCCCGATCAGCCGATCCCCATCGGCCAGTTTCATGGCGATCTTGCCATTGGCCTTGACGTTGACGAAATCGGACAACGAATTGCGACGCACGTTGCCGGACGCGGTCGCAAACATGGCGAACAAATCGCCCCAAGTGGCTTCGTCTTCGGGCAACGGCATCATGGTGGTGATGGTTTCCCCTTCCTTAAGGGGAAGAATGTTGATCAACGCCTTACCCCGCGCCTGTGGCGACCCTAACGGAAGCTTGTAGACCTTCAGCTTGTAAACAAGACCGGAGGACGAGAAGAACAGCACCGGAGTATGGGTATTGACGACGAAAACCTGACTGACGAAATCCTCCTCGCGGGTTTTCATGCCCGCCCGCCCCCGGCCGCCGCGTTTCTGCGCGCGGTAGGTGGTCAGCGGCACGCGCTTGATATATCCGGTGTTGGTAACGGTCACCACCATGTCTTCGCGCTGGATCAGGTCTTCGACGTCGGCCTCGAATTCCATGTCTTCGATGGAAGTGCGGCGGGGATCGGCAAATTTTTCCTTCATGTCGAGCAGTTCGTCGCGAAGAATGCCGAGCAGTTTTGTCCGCGACGACAGCACAGACAGGTGTTCTTCGATCTGGCGGCCCAGCTCCTTGAGGTCGTCGGAGATTTTTTCCCGCTCCAGCCCGGTCAGGCGGTGCAGGCGCAGTTCCAGGATGGCTTTGGCCTGGGTTTCCGACAGCTGGTACATTCCTTCGACCACTGCGCGCCCGGGTTCGTCGAGCAGTTTGATCAGGGGTTCGACATCGGCGGCCGGCCATTTCTTCGCCATCAGATTTTCCCGCGCCTCAGTCGGGTTCTTGGCGGCGCGGATAAGCGCGATGATCTCGTCGATATTGGCGACCGCAACCGCGAGGCCGGCTAATACGTGGGCCCGGTCCCGCGCCTTGTTCAACTCGAAAATGGTGCGCCGACGGATGACCTCTTCGCGGAAAACAACGAAGGCTGCGATGATTTCCTTCAGGTTCATCAATTCCGGCTTGCCGTTGATGAGCGCCAGCATGTTGACGCCGAAGCTGGTCTGCAGCGGCGAGAAACGGAACAGTTGGTTGAGCACCACTTCGTGTTCGGCGTCGCGTTTCAGTTCGATCACCACGCGCACGCCCTGACGGTCGGATTCATCGCGCAGGTCGGAAATGCCTTCGATCTTCTTGTCGCGAACCAGATCGGCGATGGTCTCGATCATCCGCGCCTTGTTCACTTGGTAAGGAACCTCATGCACGATGATGGCATAGCGGTCCTTGCGGATTTCTTCGATGGTGGTGCGCCCGCGCATGACCACCGAGCCGCGCCCGGTATGGAAGGCCTGGCGGATGCCCTGACGGCCGAGGATCAGGCCGCCGGTGGGAAAATCGGGACCGGAGATGTATTTTTCGATCAGCTCTTCAATGCCGATCTCCGGATTTTCGATATAGGCACAGCAGCCGTCGATCACTTCGCCCAGGTTGTGGGGCGGGATATTGGTCGCCATACCGACGGCGATGCCACCTGCGCCGTTGACCAGCAGGTTGGGAAAGCGGGCCGGCAAAACCACCGGTTCCATCTGGGATTCGTCATAGTTGGGCTGAAAATCGACCGTGTCCTTATCGATATCGTCGATCAGGGCATGCGCCGATCTCGCCATACGGGCTTCGGTGTAGCGCATGGCGGCGGCGCGGTCGCCGTCCATGGAACCGAAATTGCCCTGGCCGTCGATCAACGGCAGGCGCATGGAAAAATCCTGTGCCATGCGGACCATCGCGTCATAAATGGCCTGATCGCCATGAGGGTGATATTTACCCATGACATCACCGACGATGCGTGCCGATTTACGGTAGGGCTTGTTGAAATCGTAGCCGTTTTCGTTCATGGAATGGAGGATGCGGCGGTGCACGGGCTTCAATCCGTCGCGCACGTCCGGCAGGGCCCGGCTGACGATTACGCTCATGGCGTAATCGAGGTACGAGCGCCTCATTTCCTCTTCAATGGTGACCGGAGTGATATTTCGCGGGGATGCAGAATCCGGAGTCGGCGGCGGCGGCGTGGTCAACGGTTATTTACCTAATATTATCAATTGGATACAAGCGCCAGAACGATGCCGAATCGAAGGGGTGATTCCGACGGGAAAATTTAGCACACCCGGCCCATTCAAACAACAAAATGGAGCCGTATTCAGGCCTGTTTTGAACTTCTTTTTTGAGCCTTTTCGCGCCCTATTCCGCCCCCCGTTTTACCCTTGATCGGGCAAAAAAAATGGGCGGGGTAAAACT
>JAOUPW010000499.1 GCA_029879665.1 Rhodospirillales bacterium
CCTGGACGGCTGGGTCCGCAACCGCCGGGACGGCAGCGTCGAGGCGGTGTTTTCCGGCCCAAGCGAAGACGTTGCGGCGATGATCGCCGCCTGCCGCACCGGCCCGCCCATGGCCCGGGTCGAGGACATCCGGGTGATGGAGGACGAACCCCTGCCGGCTCAGGCCGGCTTCGCTTCGCGGGCCACGGCCTGAAGCTCTTCCGACCATACCACCAGCCGGTTGCGGCCGCTGTCCTTGGCCTGGTAAAGGGCCAGGTCGGCCCGCGTAATCACTTCCTTCAGGGGAACGGTTCCATCCATTACGGCAATGCCGAAAGACCCGGTAACCGGAATGCTTTTTTCAAAATCCAGCTGGATGGGCGCGGATTCAAGGGACCGGCGCAGGCGCTCGACCACGCGACTCGCCGTTTCCATGTCGGCGCCGGGCAGATAGACCAGGAATTCCTCGCCGCCGTAACGGTAAACGGTGTCATAGGATCGCAGCTGGCCGAGGAACCGCTCGGCGCTGGCCATCAGCACCCTGTCGCCGGCGCCGTGGCCGTAGGTGTCGTTGACCTGTTTGAAATGATCCAGATCGCCAAGGGCGACGCAGGCGGAATTGCCGGACCGGGCAATGCGGTCGTGTTCCTTTTCCAGTTCGTTCATCATCGCCTGGCGGTTGTGCAGGCCGGTCAGCGCATCCATGTTCGAGGACGCGGCGGCGAAGGCTTTTTCCATGCGCCGCGCGTGGGTGATAAAGGCGGCGAAGGTATCCATGAAGGCGGTGTAGCTGCCCTGCGGCAGGGGCTTTTGGGTTTCCGCCCCAATTGTAGATAAGGCCTGGGCGCGGTCGTGCAGGTCCTTGTGGATGTTGGCGAGGTTGCGCAGCGCCGGCTGGTTGACCAGTCCGGTGTACTGGTTTTTCACGTACCAGCTTCCGAAGCGGCACAAATGATGGGGATCGTAGGCCAGATCCCTGGGCGCCTTGGTTCCTTCGCTGACCAGGTTGGTGTGCCAGGTTTTCAGCCACACCAGATGATCGGCGATGGCGTGGTCCAGCTCATCGAGGATCTCGCGGGAATTGGTGCTGGGGGCGGTATCCGCGGGCGGGGTCAAAATCTTGTCCTTGTCTCGTCCCGGTTTCAAAGGCCGGTAGTATAGATGGGTTGACCGGGGGAAAGATTAAAGACCTGGGGGAAGGTCTCATAAAGCGCCCGGTCCACGTCTTTCAGGGCGGCGTCGACGCCCAGATCGCGGAGCGAGGTGACCCCGAATGGTGAGATTCCGCCCGAAATTCCACAAGGAACGATTCCCTCGAAATGGGACAGGTCCGGATGCACGTTGAGCGCCAGGCCGTGATAGGTGACCCAGCGCCGCACGCGGACGCCGATGGCCCCGATCTTGTCTTCGCGGCCTCCCGATTCGGCGCTTTCCCGCGCCACCCAGATGCCGATGCGGTCTTCGCGGGTTTCCCCCCGGACGCCGAAGGTGGCGAGCGCCGCGATCATCCACGCTTCCAGGGCGTGCACATAGGCGCGGACGTCGTTGCCCCGCGCCTTCAGGTCGATCATCACGTAGGCGATGCGCTGGCCCGGCCCGTGGTAGGTATAGCGTCCGCCCCGGCCGGTGGCGTAAACGGGGAAACGTCCGGGGTCCAGCAGCTCTTCTTCCGGGGCGCTGGTGCCGGCGGTGTAAAGGGGTGGGTGTTCCACCAGCCAGACCGCGTCCGCCGCCGTACCGGCCCGGATGGCGGCGGCCCGGCGCTCCATGGCGGCCACGGCCTCCGGGTAGGCCACCGGGGCCTCGCTGACGATCCAATCTACCATGGGGCCCAGTATAGGGGCCGAGATGCCCTGGGGGGAGGCTTTTGGGAGCGGCGCTTGCTTGAGCCCTCAGGATTTGCTATTCCCCGCGGACGGAATTGACGCCCGGCCATCTGCCAAAGCACAAATGGAAGGGAACAAGGCAATTTCGCGGTCGTGGCGGAACTGGTAGACGCGCAGCGTTGAGGTCGCTGTGGGAGCAATCCCGTGGAAGTTCGAGTCTTCTCGACCGCACCAATTCAAACCCCCGTCCCGGGAAACCGGGCGGGGGTTTTTGGTTAAACGCCAATGAATTTGTTGCAATTCATGATGGCTGTCGTGGTCCGCGAGCCGTGTTATACGGTCTAAAACGGGTAAGCTGATCAGTTGTTATAAGCGGATCTCAGAGACGGCATGGCGTACAGGCTGTTGGATGTTTCTTTTGTATGCCAACTTCCGGCAGGCCTGATGCGTCGTTGTTCCTGCCGGCGGCCGTCTTGGATCCGCCTTTCTTTGTTTGAGCGGCGGTTCATGTGAGGCTGTTCGTAGTTGAATTTGCGCTTTTCAAACGCCTCGCGCGGGTTGGTGTTGCACAATTCTCCAAACCCAATGTCACTACGCCAATCGATATATGCTCCCCGGCGTTCCTCATCGCTACGGCGGCACCATCCGGACCGCCGGGTAGGTTTTGACCGCTTATCAATTGTTTTCTGGGTGTTCCGGTACCTTTTAAAATCGACTATCTGGTTCATGACCGTCCCCTAAAAGAGTCATTTCCGAGTGGTTCCACGCTTGCTTTCTGTATCTCTATTCCAAAGCATTCGTGCCCAGGTGTAT
>JAOUPW010000498.1 GCA_029879665.1 Rhodospirillales bacterium
CCTGGGCCGGCACCGGCATTCTCAATTCGGCCCAGGTTGCGGGCGCGGCATTGGCATATCAGCCGGACGGCATCGAAACCTTGAAGGTCGCGGAAATTTTCAACATCACGCGCGTCCTGTTCCTGCCGATCATCGTGCTGTGGCTGGCGCTTTGGTACGTCAAGCACGAGGGAGAGACAGGAGGCCCCAAGGTCAATGTCGGCACCGTGATCTTTGAAAAGTTCCCGGTGTTCGTGCTCGGCTTCATCCTTATGTTCGCGCTGTCGTCCACCGGCGTGTTTGCGCCGGCCCAACACTACAAGGGCAAGTTCTTCGACAGCAACATCGCCGCTAAAAAATTGCTGAACGACAAGGAAGTCGCAACGTTAACGGCGGAAGCTGGCAAGCTTCAGCGGGACAACCAAAAGAAAGCCCTGGCCAGCCTGATCACCAACAAGAAGATCATGACCATTGATAACGAAACAGCGATTCGCGGCATCCACAACGCCAAGATTCTTTCCAAGGATGCCAACAATATCCTGAAGAAAGCGACCAAGGTGGTCCGGCACTCGGCAAAGAAAATCAGCAAGTTTCGACAATGGATCACGCTTCTCTTTGCCTTCGGTCTGACCGGCCTGGGGATGCAGATCACCCTGGCGGCAATGAAGCAGGCCGGCGGGCAACCGTTGGTTATCGGCGGCGTTGTCGGCACCATCAAGGCGGTGCTGTCGCTAATCGTGATCGTGCTGTTCGTCAGCGAAACCATTTAATAAGGAGATTGGACAATGTCTGAACATAACAGTCAGGACATCGACCTGCAGGAAGAAGCGGGCGCCAAGTTTCATCGCGGATCGGCGCTTTCCATCTTCAACAGCGATCGGCGCGAGGACTTCGTGGCTTTGCTCTTTGCGCTGCTCATTGCGTTAGGTGTCTATGTGTTGGTAAATTAAGGCTCAATGTCACGTAAGGAGACCCCGGCGCTCTAATGGGGCGCCGGGATTTCTTTGTGAACAGGACGATGAAAACAAAACACATCCTACTCGCCAGCCACGGAACCGCCGGCGGCGCCGCCGCCGAATCCCTGGCGCTTGAGATTTGCCGGGAAAACGCCGGCCGGCTCCATCAGCTTATTGTCGTGCCGGATTTTTGGAAGGACATGATGGGCGATGATTGGCTCAACAACGCCGTCACCCAGATCCGCTTCGGCAATTACGTGGAAAATCAGTTACAGCGGGAAATCGCCGAACACGTCGAACTTACCGCCGCCAAGGCAAAGGACGCCGGAATACCCTATTCAAACGTCCTTAAACTGGGGAAACCCGCCGACTGCCTGATCGAAGAAAACAACGCGGCTTCTTTTGACCTGGCGGTGATCGGTTCGCCCCGGCCGAAGGGAACCCCCGGGTTGCGTTCGCGCATGAACCTGGAAACCCTGGTCCGGGGGCTGAACATTCCCCTGTTAATCGTTCCCTATCCGGGCAAATGAACACGCAACCCGAACCAGAAGATTCCGCCTGGGTATCCATCGAAACCCATTTAGGCGAGAACGAACTGAAAGCCTTTTGCCGGGATATCGAACGTCTATACCGCATCAATTCCCTGTTGGAATTCAAATCCTGGCGGCCCCTTCCGGATGGCGGATTTCGCGTCATTGGCAGAAACCTGGGCAATGGTCATAACATCGAAACGGATTTTCATGTTTCCGATATTGATGGCGGCCTGGTGATCACCTATTCAGGTGGGCTCAAGACCCGAACCCTGCTCCGGTTCGAGCCCCTGCCCGCCGGCACCAAACTGACCATCACCGACGATTACAGCGGCACCCCTGAAAGCGAGCGGCAAGAACGGCTCGATGAAGTCGACAACACGCTTCTGCCCTGGGGAAACGATCTCAAGCGCTACCTTGACCGCTGGCAACGGTGGTCCTGGTTTGCCCCTTACCGTTGGTACATGACCCGTTTCTGGCAGACCATGAAACCGTCGGCGCGGCGCATTGCCAAGATGATCTTCTGGATCACGGTTGCCGAATTTGTGGTTTTTCTTTTCGTGTTCGTGATTTTCTGGCTGGAGCGGTACGGCGCGCCGTAGCACGAGTCCCTTATTCCACCTTGATGATGCGCAGGATATTGGTCGCCCCGGGGGTGCCGAAGGGAACACCGGCGGTAACCACCAGCCGGTCTCCAGGTATGGCGAATTCCTCGCGCGAGGCCATGGTCACCGCCTTACTGACCATTTCGGTAAAACTGCTCAGGTCCTCGGTCAGCACGGAATGAACGCCCCAGGCAAGGGCGAGACGCCGGGCGGTGGCCCCGTTGGAGGTCAGGCCGAGAATCGGCACCCGGGGACGTTCGCGCGCGGCCCGCAAGGTGGTCGAACCGGAAGACGTAAAGGTCACAATGGCCGCCGCAGAAACCGTGTGCGCCACCTGGCGGGCGGCGGCGGTGATGGCGTCGGCGGATGTCGCTTCCGGTTCCCTGCGCGCGGTTTCGAGCAACTTGCGATAGTAGGGGTCGAGTTCCACCCGCCGGATGATGCGATCCATCATGGCAACGGATTCTGTGGGAAAATCACCGACCGCGGTTTCCGCCGACAGCATCACCGCGTCGGATCCGTCGTAAATAGCGGTTGCGACGTCGGAC
>JAOUPW010000500.1 GCA_029879665.1 Rhodospirillales bacterium
CCCGGATCAGGGCGTCTTCGTCGACGATGGCCCCCCGGGAGACGTCGATCAGGAACGCCGTCGGTTTCATCCGGGACAACCGCCGCGCGTCCAGCAATCCCCGGGTTTCCGGCGTCAGAATGCAGTGAATGGAAACGAAGTCGGAGCGATCAAGAAGTTCGTCGAGGGTTGTGAATTCCACCTCCAGGGGCCTGATGTCATCGGCGGTAACGTAAGGGTCGACGGTGATGACTTTCATGCCGAAGCCTTGGCCGCGCCGGGCCATGGCCCGGCCGATGCGACCCATGCCGATCAGGCCGAGGGTTTTGCCGGCAAGGTCAAAGCCGAGAAGGCCGGGCTCGGGCCAGGCCCAGGCTTGTTTGCGCATAATCCGGTCGATCGCCGGAATCTTCCTGGCCAGGGCGATCAACAGGGCAAAGGCGTGATCGGCGACCGTATCCGACCCGTAGGCCGGGCAGTTGGCGACCATGACTCCGTTGCGGGTCGCGGTGGCGAGATCGATGTTGTTGACGCCGACCCCGTACTTGACGATGCCCTTTAAATTAGGCGCCGCATTCATCACGGCGGCGGTGATTTCCGTGTAACAGGTGAGAATGAGGTCGGCGCCGGCGGCGGCCTGGATCAGGCCCGGCTCGTCGTAGTGTTCGGTGGTGGTGACGACGGCCACGTCCCGTAAACGGTCGAGATATTGTTCGATGATTCCAAGTTCAGCGTCGGTTCTGAGGATTGTCGCGGTCATGGGCCCTGGCTCTGGTTGGCTGAATAATTTTTCGAAGGTTTCCCATCTCATTGTTTGCAAGGCGCCCTGACAAGTGTTCTTTTTGCCCAATGAGGTCCAGGAGAGGTCCGGGAGAGCCGTTCATGCCATCTGCGCGTCGTTTGTTCTGTTTCGGCCTGGGGTACAGCGCCCGTGTCCTCGCCCGCGCGTTCGCCGCCGAAGGAGGGTCGGTCACCGGCACCAGCCGGGATGGGGAAGATAACACGATTGCCTTCGATCGGGATCATCCGTTGGCGGATGCCGGGCGGGTTCTGGGCGCGGCCACCCACCTGTTGTCCTCGATCCCGCCGGGCCGGGACGGCGACCCGGTTCTCGACGCGCACGAAGCGCACATCCGCAAGGCCGGGAACCTGCGCTGGATCGGTTATTTGTCGACCACCGGGGTCTATGGCGATACGGGGGGCGCCCCGGTGGATGAAACGGCGGCCCTCAGCCCCACTTCTGAACGGTCCCGCCGCCGGGCGGAGGCGGAAGCCCGCTGGCTGGCGCTGGCCGCCGACCACGGTCTGCCGGTGCATGTGTTTCGCCTGGCCGGCATCTACGGCCCCGGCCGCAGCCAGCTGGATCGGGTCCGCGACGGCACCGCCCGGCGAATTACCCGCCCCGGACATCTTTTTTCCCGCATCCATGTGGACGACATTGCCGCCGTGCTGATGGCTTCCATGGCCCGGCCCGATCCCGGCGCGGTTTACAATGTGTGCGATGATGTGCCGGTGGCGCCAAGCGAGGTCACCGCGTATGCCTGCGAACTTTTAAAAATTGCGCCGCCGCCGGAAGTCTCTTTTGAATCGGCGGCCAGGGAAATGTCGCCCATGGCGCTGTCGTTCTGGCAGGACAACCGGCGCGTCGATAATTCGCGGATCAAACGCGAACTTGGGATCAGCCTGATATATCCGGATTACAAATCAGGCCTGCGTGCGGTGCTGGCGGCGGAAGAAAAGAAACCCCGAGTATCTTCTTGACGGCGCCACGGGGAAATTCACGATGCCGGGGTTTTTCCCACGATCATGGCTTCTAGAAGATTTCAGGCACGAACTCAGGGAGCCGGTTAAGGCCCCGCCACCAAGCTCTCGGGGGTATTCAAACCCATTTCCGCCATTTTTTCGTAAACCGCGCGGCGCCGGGCCAAGTCCTGTTCCGCCTGGGTGACCAGTTCCTGGAACCGTTCCGGGTGCTTCTTCTTGATCACCGCGAAACGGTTTTCCGTGGCCAGGTAGTCGGTCAGCGGCCGGCTCGCTTTTTTGCTGTCCAGATGCAGGGGCGGTTTTCCGGTGCCGACACGCCTGGGGTCGAAACGATACAACTGCCAATAGCCGGTTTCGATCGCCATGTTCATGTGATTGATGCCGAGGCCGTCGGCGATGTCGTAGCCATGCTCGATGCAGGGGGCATAGCCGATGATCAAGGACGGGCCGTCGTACGATTCCGCTTCCTGCAGCGCTTTCATGGTCTGCGCGTCACTGCCGGCGAGGCAGACCGAGGCGACGTAGGCGGTACCGTAGGCCATGGCCATCATCCCTAGGTCCTTTTTCGCCCGGGCCTTGCCGGCGACGGCGAACTTGGCGGCGGCGCCCATCGTCGTGGCCTTGGATTGCTGCCCACCGGTATTGGAATAGACTTCGGTATCCATAACGAGGATGTTAACGTCCTTGTTCGTGGACAGCACATGGTCGAGGCCGCCGAAACCGATGTCGTAGGCCCAGCCGTCGCCGCCGACGATCCAGACGATTTTGCGTACCAGGTAATCAGCCAGGTCTTCGAGTTCGCGCGCGTCCGGCGTTTTGATGTTCGCCAGGAACTGCTTGAGATCGGCGACGCGGGCGCGTTGCTGGGCGATCT
>JAOUPW010000501.1 GCA_029879665.1 Rhodospirillales bacterium
TCTCAACGCGGCCGACGTGGATGCCGCCGCCCAGATGATTGCTGGCACGGCGAAATCCATGGGCCTAGAGGTGGCGGAGTAAGGGCAATGGCAAAAGGAAAACGTTTTACAAAGGCCGCCGAAGGTATCGATCGCAATGCGTTCTATGCTCTTGGTGATGCGGTCAAGATGATCAAGGCCAACGCCAACGCCAAGTTCGATGAAACCGTCGAAGTTGCGTTGAACCTGGGCGTCGATCCCAAGCACGCCGACCAGATGGTCCGCGGTGTGGTTTCGCTGCCGAACGGCACCGGCAAGACGCTGCGTGTCGCGGTTTTCGCCAAGGACGCCAAGGCCGATGAAGCCAAGGCCGCGGGTGCGGATGTGGTTGGTGCCGAAGACCTGATGGAAGCCATCCAGAAGGGCGAAATCAACTTCGAACGCTGCATCGCGACCCCCGACATGATGGCCGTCGTCGGCCGTCTGGGTAAGGTTCTGGGCCCGCGCGGCCTGATGCCGAACCCCAAGCTCGGCACCGTCACGCCGAACGTGGCCGAAGCGGTCAAGGCCGCCAAGGGCGGGCAGATCGAATTTCGCGTCGAAAAAGCCGGCATCATCCATGCCGGCGTCGGCAAGGCCAGCTTCAGCGAAGATGCGCTGGCTGAAAACATTCGCACCCTGGTGGACGCCATCAACAAGGCCAAGCCCACGGGTGCTAAGGGTACGTACCTGAAACGCGTCTCGATCAGCTCCACCATGGGGCCGGGCGTGAAGGTCGATCTGGCTTCGGTCGCAGGCTGAAGCCACAAGGTTTCCGTTTCCGGTTTCGGCCGGGTGCGGATGGGAAACGGGGTTCGCCCCGCTCCCAACCTGTCCAAGACTACAGGTGCCGTCCAATCCGGGACGGTCTAATGGGAAACCGCCTGTACAGACAGTGCTGAAATCCGTTTTTACGGGGCTTGCCCCTGGAACGGCTTGAACTGTTGCACTGGACAGGACGTCACGGTCACCGCTTCGGCGGCGGCCAGAGTGCAACCGGCGCAAGAAATTGCGTCATAACCGGAGACGAACTGTGAACCGGACACAAAAGGAAGAACTGGTCGCATCGCTTCGCACGACGTTCGAAGAAACGTCCATGGTGGTCGTTGCCCATTATTCGGGGCTGACGGTCGCGGAAATGGGTGATCTTCGTTCGCAAATGCGTGAAGTGGGCGCCGGATTCAAAGTGACCAAAAACCGGATCACGCGTCTCGCTTTGGAAGGAACCAAGTTCGCAGGGCTGAGTGACATGTTCACTGGGCCCACCGCGATCGCGTTTTCGTCCGATCCGGTCGCCGCGCCGAAAGTCGCGATGAAGTTCGCCAAGACCAACGAGAAACTGATTGTTCTCGGTGGGTCGTTCGATGGCGACATGCTGGATCAGGATGGCGTCAAGACGCTTGCGTCTTTGCCGTCCCTGGACGAACTGCGTGGCAAGATCGTCGGTCTTCTGCAGGCGCCCGCAACCAAGGTTGCCGGTGTTCTTCAGGCCCCCGGCGGCCAGGTCGCGCGTGTCATTGGTGCCTATTCCCAAAGCGAAGCCGCATAAGGGTTCGGTTTTTTACAAACCTAAACAGTTCAAGCCAAGGAGACTTAGAAAATGGCAAACGTTGAACAACTGGTCGAAGACCTGTCCAAGCTGACCGTCATGGAAGCCGCCGAGCTTTCCAAGATGCTCGAAGAAAAATGGGGCGTTTCCGCCGCGGCACCTGTTGCCGCCGCCGCTGCCCCGGGTGTCGCCGCTGAAGCCGCCGAGGAAAAAGACGATTTCGACGTCATCCTCAAGGCTGCCGGCGAGAAGAAGATCAACGTCATCAAGGAAGTCCGTGCCATCACCGGCCTCGGCCTGAAGGAAGCCAAAGATCTGGTCGAGGGCGCGCCCAAGACCGTGAAGGAAGGCGTCAAGAAGGACGAAGCCGCCGAGATGAAGAAGAAGCTGGAAGAAGCCGGCGCCACGGTCGAACTGAAGTAAGACTGTTGCTTTCCGATTGCGGGTGGCCTGCGGCGTTGAAGCCACGGGCCACCCGGAACCGGCAGATTTTTTTAGACGTTTCGTTTGTTGCTTTTGTTTTGAGATCGCACGCGTTCACCAGAATTGGTCATGCCGAGACCGGGAAAGTGAACATTGTGCCGGAGAGTCCGGCGTCATATCGCCGGGGCTTCCCGAAAAGCTTTTATCCAGGGCTTCATGCCCTTCCGGTGCGGCAGCCGGGGGGAAGAAGCCAGAAACAAGCTAGTCGCGAGGAACTCGATGGCCACGTCCCTGTCTTTCACCAGTCGTAAACGCGCCCGCAAATATTTCGGTCGCCTGACCTCACCTGCGGCCATGCCGAACCTGATCGAGGTGCAAAAAGCATCCTACGATCACTTCCTGCAAATGGATGTTGGCAAGGATGAACGCATCGATAACGGCGTCCAGGCGGTTTTCAAATCGGTCTTTCCGGTCACGGATTTCTCGGAAAAGGGCACGCTCGAATTCGTCGCCTATGAATTCGAAGAACCGAAATACGACGTCGAGGAATGCCAGCAACGTGGCATGACCTTTGCCGCCCCCCTGAAAGTCACGCTTCGGCTTGTCGTCTGGGACATCGACGA
>JAOUPW010000502.1 GCA_029879665.1 Rhodospirillales bacterium
GTCGACGTCGACGTCGACGTCGACCACTACCACTACCACCACCACCACCGAAACCACTTCGACCACGGATACGACGGCGACAACCGGTACAACCTCGACGACGGTTGCGACGACCGATACCGGCGGAAATACCGATCTTGAGGGCGGCGCCGCGGCGCCGGGCTGGTTGGCGGGTTCCTATGATCCGGTCGCTACCGATCCGCTGATGTCGACCAATGGGTCGCTTAATCTGGATAGCTTTAATATCCGATTGTTGGATGCAGGGATGGGTAACGACGAGCTTCTGGATACCGCGGAACAGTCCGAAGGCGGTTCCCTGGCCGGTCTTACGCAGGATCTTCTCGACATCCTCGGCGAATATGAATCCATTCTCCAGAACCAGATTCCGGAGGATGCCTTCAACGGCGTTGCTACCGTTATTCTTCCCGGTTTGTTATCCTTCAACCCCGCGGTCCAGGGAGACTCGGACGAAGGATTGTTAGCCGATATTTATAATCCCTCCGGGTTTGCCCTCTATCAGTTCTAAGGTGTTATGAAAACCTTCCTGATTCGTATTGTCGTCTGTGCTGTATGGGTGGTGACCGGGGTGATCCCGGAAACGCCGCTAGCGCAGGTGAACGAGGAGAAGGCCGGGGAAAACATTCAGGCGTTTCAAGCCTTGATGGATCAAGGGACCCTCAACAATAACTTGGCGCGTTTCAAGGAGGCTGAGGAAAGTTTCCGCCAGGCCTTAGACCTGTGCCGGACGGTTACCGGCGCCAATGAGCGAAATTGCGCCGATGTTCTGGTGCGCATCGCCCTGGAGGTCAGCAACCAGAAAAAATACGAAGAAGCGGACCTTCTTTTCAAGCAGGCGGAAAACCTCATCGAGTCGTCTCAGGACCCCTTGGGCAAACCCCGACTGCTGACTTATCAGGGGATGGGCCTTGCCAATCAGGGGGAGTTCGAGAAGGCTCTGGGGTTGATCCTGGATGCCAACGAACGGCGCAAGGGCGTTCTTAGAACGCTGGTTTCCGAAGCGGCCCAGGGCGCCAAAGCAGGTAGGGGCGGGAGTGCGGCCAGGAAACGCATTGATCACGCCATGGGGGATCTATCTCATGGTCTGTACGTTCAGGCGACGATTCTTTTCCGGCTTAAACGTTATGATGATGCCCTGATCACGGCCCATCTTGCGCGCCGGCTAATCCTCAAGGTCGAAAGCGTGCCGGGCTGGTGGGCCGCAAATGCCGACGAACTGATAGCTGCGATCGAACTCAGGCAGGGAAAAAAGGAGTCCGCGGAAAAAAGGCTGCTTCTTGCGCTGGAAACCAAGCGGGTAGCCTTGGGAAATACCCGGGCGGTAGCAATGACCCATCTTGCCCTTGGTTCCGTTTATGATGAAGGCAGGCGGCATCTCGACTCCCTAAAGGCAATGCGTCCGGGCCTGGCCATCGTTCGGGGTGAGTTGGGGCAAAGTTCAGGCATTGAGATCGAACAAATCCTTCCTTTTTTGCATTCCGCTTACGCCCTGGCGGGCAAGGAACAAAACAAGCGGGATCTTCTGTACGGTGAAATGTTCGGCGCCAGTCAGCTTGTCTGGGCGAGCGGCACGGCCAATGTAATCGCCCGGGTCGCTGCCCGGTTTTCAAGTGCCAGGCCGGAAGTGTCCGATCTGGTCCAAAAAACACAGGAAGCCGAATGGCGCCGCGATCAGATCCGGCTTGAACTGGGAAGGTTGTCGATTCAAAGCGGCGGTGCAGAGCGAGCCGCCCGCATCAGGTCGCGAAAAGCGGCCTACGCCGAGGCGGTTAAAGCCGCGCAAGAGATGAAAACAAAACTGGAAGCCGTCTTCCCCGATTATTCCCGGCTGACGGCGTCAAAGCCGGTAACCGTTTCCGAGCTCGGAAAAATTCTCGCTCCCGATGAGGCGCTGTTCAAGGTGGTGATTGGTGAAAAAAGCGGATTCGCCTTTCTTATTCGCAAGGGAAGAGTGTTCGCCGCGCCGCTTCACATGGGCCGCAAGGCCCTGAACGAGGCCGTGCGTCATCTGCGCCGGCCGTTCGAAAACCAGGGAGACCGGATCGCGGCCTTTGATCTTGCCGCGTCCTACCGCCTGTATCAGGGATTGCTGGGTTCGTTCGCTGGACAATTGCAGGGGGTCCGGCATCTGGTCATTGTTCCGGCGGAAGCCCTGCTCAGCCTTCCTTTTGCGCTTCTTGTGACCCAGCCGCCACCGGCACAGGGGTCCGGCAGCTATGGCCGGGCGGCGTGGTTGGCTAAGGACATGGCGAGCAGCCTGATGCCGACCGTGCGCGCGTTTTCGGACCTGCGTGTTCTTGCCCGCCCTTCAACGGCGCCTAAGCCTTTTATCGGGTTCGGTAATCCTGCCTATAGCGGGGTAAGTGGAGCGGGCGGCCTGAATACCCTGGCCGACCTTTGTCAATCCGGTGCGCCCGTGCCGCCGGAATTGATCCGGGGGTTGGCGCCCCTGCCCGAGACCGCCAATGAAATCAGGCAGGTTGCCACTGCCTTCAAGGCGGGGCCGGACAGCGTGTTCCTGGGCGAGGCCGTTTCCGAAGAGCGCCTGCGCAGTCTCGCCCTCGATCAGTATCGGACGGTGTATTTTGCCACC
>JAOUPW010000503.1 GCA_029879665.1 Rhodospirillales bacterium
GGACGGCTTGTTTATCGGGTTCGCCAATTACATCGAATATTTCTCCACCCCGGCGCTGTTCAATTCCATCTACAACAGTTTGTTCATTTCTCTGATCAGTATGACAATCACCGTCACGCTGGCCTTCTGGTATGCCTATGCTCTGACGCGGTCGCGCATGCCGGGCAAGAAGATTTTCAAGGCCATCGCCCTGGTTCCGATCCTTGCGCCCTCATTATTGTCGGCCATATCCTTGGTCTACCTGTTCGGAAACCAGGGAATATTCAAGGGGCTGTTAATGGGAAATACCATTTACGGCCCCATTGGCATTATTATTGGCGAAGTTTTCTGGACCTTCCCCCATGCCATGATCATTATTCTGACGGCGCTGTCCATTTCCGATGCCCGCCTGTACGAAGCTGCGGAAAGCCTGGGCGCGAGCAAAATCAAAACCTTTTTCACAGTCACCCTGCCCGGCGTAAAATACGGCCTGATCAGCGCGTGTTTTGTCGTCTTCACCCTGGTCATCACCGATTTCGGAGTGCCCAAGGTGATCGGCGGACAATACAACGTCCTTGCCGTAGACGTGTACAAGCAGGTGATCGGACAGCAAAATTTCCAAATGGGCGCGGTGGTCGGCCTGATCCTGCTGATCCCGGCCGTGTTTGCCTTCACCGCAGACCGCATTGTTCAGAGCAAACAGGTGGCGCAGCTTTCGGCGCGCGCCGTTCCTTTTGAGCCCAAGAAAAAGCCGCGCCTAGACTCGCTCATGTTCGTTTTTTGCTGTTTCATCGGCCTTATGATCCTTGGCATCCTTGGCATGGCGGCGTACGCATCCCTAGTCAAGCTCTGGCCTTACAATCTGACCCTTTCCCTTAAAAACTATCAATTCGATCTTATGGACGGTGGTGGCTGGGCATCGTTTTACAACAGCCTGGAAATGGCCGCCTGGACGGCGGTGATCGGCACCGCGATTATTTTCTCGGGTGCTTATCTGGTCGAAAAAAGCAAAGGATTCGGCAAGGGCCGTGCGCTGATCCAACTGATGAGCATGGTCCCGATGGCGGTGCCGGGGCTGGTGCTTGGCCTCGCCTATATCTTCTTCTTTAACGATCCGGCGAATCCGTTTGGCTTCCTCTATCACACCATGGGAATTCTGGTGCTCTGCACCATCACCCACTTTTATACGGTCAGCCATCTGACCGCGGTCACCGCGCTCAAGCAAATGGACCCGGAATTCGAGTCCGTCTCCGCCTCCCTCAAGGTTCCTTTTTACAAAACCTTCGCCCGGGTCACGGTACCGGTATGCCTGCCTGCGATTTTGGATATCAGCATCTATCTGTTCGTCAATGCCATGACCACGGTCTCGGCGGTAGTCTTCCTTTATTCATCGGATACGGCGCTGGCCTCGGTGGCGGTTTTGAACATGGACGATGCCGGCGATGTCGCCCCTGCCGCCGCCATGGGGATGCTGATCGTCTATACCTCGGCCGCTGTCCGCATTCTTCACGCCTTACTCACCCGGGGGCTCAACCGCAGAACCCAGGCTTGGCGCACCCGATAACCGGCACTCCGAAAGGTTCACTTTCCATGCAAAATCCTGACCCCTATCTCCTCACCCCCGGCCCGCTGACGACCTCGACCCGGACCAAGGAAGCCATGCTCCACGATTGGGGCTCCAGGGACACCTCCTTCATCGAAACCAATGCCAGCATGCGCCGCCGCCTGGTGACCATCGCCGGCGGTGAAGGCAGCCATGTCTGTGTGCCGGTACAGGGGAGCGGCACATTTGCCGTGGAAGCGACCCTCGGCACCCTGATTCCCCGGGACGGCAAAGCCTTGGTCCTGATCAACGGCGCCTACGGCCAGCGTATGGTGAAGATTCTCGGGTACATGGGCCGTGCCCACGCGATCCTGGAAACGCCGGAAGACACGCCGCCCGACCCTGCCGCCCTGGACGGGATGCTGAAGGCCGATCCGGAAATCACTCATGTCGCCGCAGTGCACTGCGAAACCACCTCGGGCATTCTCAATCCGATTGGGGAAATCGCCAAAATCACCGCTGAACATGGCAAAAGCTTGATCATCGACGCCATGAGTGCCTTCGGCGCAATTCCACTGGACGCCGCCTCCGTTCCCTTCGATGCCGTGATGGCGTCTTCCAACAAATGCCTGGAAGGGGTTCCCGGCATGGGATTTTCCATCATCCGGAAAAGCGTACTGGAAGCCGCCAAAGGCAATGCCCATTCCCTGAGCCTGGACCTGTACGATCAATGGGTTTCCATGGAAAAAACCAACCAGTGGCGTTTCACGCCGCCGACTCATGTGATTGCTGCTTTTTCGGCGGCCCTCGATCAGTTCGAGGAAGAAGGCGGGGTGGCGGGCCGCAACAAACGCTATGCCAACAATTGCCGGATTCTGGTTGAAGGCATGCGCAAGCTGGGATTTAAGACTCTGCTCGGCGATAACCTGCAAGCCCCGATCATCGTCACTTTTCATATCCCTGCCGATCCTAACTTTCATTTCGAGACCTTCTACGGTCGCCTGCGAGACAGGGGATACGTGATTTATCCGGGCAAGCTGACGGTCGCCGACAGCTTCCGCATCGGATGCATCGGCCATCTGGGGGAT
>JAOUPW010000504.1 GCA_029879665.1 Rhodospirillales bacterium
CGACGAAACCGAATCCCTGGCCCAGCATGGGCCGGACGACTTCGCCATTTTTATCGAAACCGGCGGCAAGGCCGATGGGATTGGGAAAGTTCAGCCCCCACAGAGACACGGACAGGATCGGGGATTCCTTGGAAGCCGCCGGAGTTGCCGCTGCGGGAACCAGTCCGGCCTTCAGCGCGGCAATCGCCAATCCATGGGCCCGTTCTGGATCAAGCAACCGGAGCAGTGGCCCGGCAAGAGCGTAAAGGTCCGTCATGGCTCTTCCTGTCCGTCCGCTTCAGGAAAACCCGCCGTAAACTTGGGCGGAAATATGTGAGAACCGTCCCTGTTCAAGGGCAGTTCGGAAACATCCCGGACCGCGGACAACGGCAGGGGACCGTAAAGATGGGGAAACAGCATCCCGCCACGAGAAGGTTCCCATTTCAGGGCCGCGCCCAGCGCGGACGGATCCACCCAAAGGAGGACCAATCCAGACTGCCCGGCCCGGTGTTTGGCGGCGCTGGCCCGAACCTGATTTCCTGCGGAAAAATGGATGAAGCCGTCGGCGGCGTCTTGAGAAGACCCCCTGTAGACCCCGTCCGAAAGCGCCGAGTCCCACTCGGACTTGAGGCAGATATGAAATATGGAATCCGGGGAGGGAGTCATGGCGGAGGGATCATAACATCTGTTTACGTGGAGGATACACATATCCGGGAACTCATTCTTGCTGCCTTTTCGCAAAATGGAGACGCATTATTCAGCCTTAACTGCAAATTGCGACTCCCTCAAACCCCTTTTCAAGGACCCTACGTCCCCTGATTTACCGGTTATGGAACCTGCACATTGGCTCGCTTTCCCTCAAATCAGCCTTTTTGTGGAAAATCCGCTTCCATCTTTTCACTGGTCCACCCGCTTGCCATCCCCCGTTCATCCCCTGGCACGACCCTTGCTCTTATCCCGTCGAGAAGAAACAGATTGACGGAGAAGTGTAATGAGTCCCTCGGACGATACCCCGGACAGCGGATTAAAAGACAGCGTTCCCCTTTCGCTGGCCCTCAACATCATGGACGCCTTCGTCAAGGCCGGCATGGTGGTGGTCCCCAGAAACCCGACAGAGAAAATGGTGGCGGCCGGCGCCAAAGTCTGCTGTGAGAATACGGAAAAAGCAAAAGAGGTTTATGAAGCCATGATCACGGCTGCCGAATGAACAGGGGCCGCGTGATAAAAAACCGGAAATGAAATGAAAAGGAAAAAAGACGCAAAAAGGATGGCAGCGCCACAGGCCCGACCGATTACATCCGGACGGAGCTACACCTGAATATTCACCAGCGATCCATTAGACGCGCCGCCTGAATTGGTACCACTTGATTCGGCAAGCGCAACAATACGTTCGGAGACGTCGTCTTCGGCGTCCCGATTCGAAGCCGCTTCACGTTGAGCTGCTTCCTTTGCGGCAAGTTGCTCTTTTACTGCGCTGTCTTCCGCTTCCCGTTTGCGCTCAGCTTCTTTTAGCTGTTCGCTCACAAACTTCGTAACAACGCGGCTGATTTCGAGAGCCACATTTACCGTCTGAATGGATGCCGTCGATTCTGACAACATCGTACATTCCTCACTTGTTAAAAATATAGAAGCACCGTCCAATTCTCGGACTATGCACCTATTACAACTCAGCATAATAAACGATGGCTGACAACCAATCAATAGGAAAAATGTTCTAATTTCTCTCTTAACCCGTTGCGGATGAAGGCATATTTTTATGAAAATTTCCATATCCTTGTAACCATCGACACAGCTGTCCGCAACCTTAAGTCACCCCGAAAGGTAGGCATGCCAATAATTAAACTTAATAAAATCAATAAGTTATAAATTATTGTGAAATAAACTCTCGATTTATCAGTTTTTACATAAATTTTAGCTATCTTCATCCTGGCTCTTTCCCGGGTGGGAGAAAAATGAGCCTGATTTATCCCCGACAGATGTGTTCCTGGTCATACGCCGGGGCCGGGATTTTCTGTATCTTTGGATGATGAACCGGGGTTTTCCAAAATTATTCGGATAATCCTTAACTAATATGACCTGGAATGACTTGGCGCCCGGTTTCCAGGACCCAATATCAATAATAAGGCCGGCCGTGCCAGAAGCCGCCGGGCTCAAAAAATAATGAACGTGGAGAGACCTGGATGGTGAAGGTTCTTTTAATTAACCCGCCTCGCTTTCATGAGCTGATCGGAAAAAACCCCGCCATCGTGGAAAAGCACCGCGGATTTAACCCCCCTCTTGGCCTGCTGCATCTGGCCGGATATGCCGAAACCCATTCCAACCATGAAATTGATATCATCGATGCCCAGCCTCATGGATGGGCCTACGATCAACTGAAGGCCGAAATCGCCGGACGATCTTTCGACGTGTGTGGCATTACGGCAATGACCTTCACCCTGACCGACGTCATGCTGACCTGCCGGTTGGTGCGCGAGGTCAACCCCAAGGCGACCATCGTCCTTGGCGGCCCGCACGTTCACCTTTTCCCCGATGAAACCATCAAACAGCCGGAAGTGGATTTTCTGATCCAGGGCGAAGGCGAGATCGCTTTCATCGATTTCCTTGACAAGCTTGACCGGCCCGAATTGTGG
>JAOUPW010000505.1 GCA_029879665.1 Rhodospirillales bacterium
CTCCCAAAAGGTTACTCGTTCCATGAAAATTTTCGTTTCCGGCGTTGCCGGTTTTCTCGGCAGCCATCTGGCCGATGCGTTTCTGGCCGACGGCCATGAGGTCGTCGGCTGCGACAACATGATCGGTGGCCATTTGGATAACGTGCCGGACCGGGTAGAGTTTCACCAGGTAGACTGCTGCCAGTTCGAAACCATGCTGCGCCTATCCGATGGCTGCGACGTGGTCTATCACGCGGCGGCGACGGCGTATGAAGGGCTGTCCGTGTTCTCGCCGCATCTGGTGACGCGCAATATCGTCGATGCCTCGGTGGCGCTGTTCAGCGCCGCTATCCAGAACCAGGTCGGGCGGATCGTTTATTGTTCGTCGATGGCCCGCTACGGCGAAAACGTTACGCCGTTCCGGGAGGATTACCCGACCCAACCGGAAGACCCCTACGGCATCGGCAAGGTGGCGGCAGAGGAGATCCTGAAGAACCTGTGCCGGGTGCACGGCACCGATTACGTGATTGCGGTGCCCCACAACATTATCGGCCCGCGCCAGAAGTACGACGATCCTTATCGTAACGTGGCTGCCATCATGATCAACCTGATGTTGCAGGGCCGCCAGCCGATCATCTACGGCGACGGCAAACAGATGCGGTGTTTTTCCTTCATCGACGATTGCATCTACTGTCTCAAGGAGATGGCCTTTAGGGATAACGTCGTCGGCGAGATCATCAATATCGGCCCCGACGAAGAATTCGTCGAGATTATCGGCCTGGCCGAGCTCATCGCCAACCTGCTGAGTTTCAACCTCAACCCCGAGTACTATCCCGACCGGCCGCAGGAAGTGAAGATGGCCACCTGTTCCGCCGACAAGGCGCGCAAACTGCTGGGCTACAAGACCGCAGTCGGACTCAAGGATGGTTTGCAGCAAATGATCGATTACATCGACAAGCGCGGCGCTGTACCCTTCAAGTACCACCTGGATCTGGAAATCATCAACGACATCACGCCGAAAACATGGTCGGAGCGGTTGTTTTAATAATCCGCCAAGCGGGTTAGGATCGGATTATGTGGAACAACCAGACCATTTCCGTCATCATGCCCGCCTACAACGAAGAGGCCAATGTTGCCAAAACCGTAGGCGAGTTTCTGAATCTGTCTTACTTTCTCGATTCTCGTATCGTCGACGAAGTCATCGTCGTCAACAACAATTCAACCGACAACACGAAAGAACTTGCCCGCGACGCCGGGGCCAAGGTCGTGACCGAAGAAAAACAGGGTTACGGTAATGCGCTGCAGCGGGGCCTGCGCGAAACATCTTCGGACTTGGTGATTTTGTGCGAACCTGATGGAACATTTAATCCCAAGGATATCGTCAAGTTGCTGTCCTATTCGGAAGAATTTGAAATGGTCTGCGGCACCCGCACCTATCCCGGCATGATCTGGGAGGATGCCAACATGAAATGGTTTCTTAGGCTGGGGAACTATGCCGTCGCCAAATTAATGGAAATTCTCTACAAGACTCATTCTCTGTCCGATTGCGGCTGCACCTTCCGATTGATTCGCGGTGAAGCGGTACGCAAAATCCTTCCCGACCTGTTTGTCGGCAAGTCTCATTTTCTACCTAACATGGTCATTGCAGCGCACATGAACAATATCGATTTTATCGAAATTCCCGTGTCCTACCGAGGCCGAGTTGGGGAATCAAAAATTACCGGCACCCTCTGGGGCGCCTGGAAAACGGGCCTTGCCATGATTTGGCTTATTATCCGCATGTGGCCTTCTTTTATCGCCCGCAGGAAATCATCTCAATGAATCAGCCCGATGGCTTTAACCTTACAACCGTCTATGGACACAGGTTTGATTCCGGCGACCGTAGGGCCATGGCAGCGGTTTGGCAGGTTCTTATTGATCATTTTTTTCAGCGCTGGATTGATCCGTACCATTCGGTTTTGGATGTTGGCGCGGGCCTTTGCAACTTTATCAATCTCGTCCGGGCGGACCGAAAAGTTGCCGTCGATGCAGACCCTTCCGCCGCTGAACGATGCAATGAAGATGTCAATTTTGTTCATGCCCGATCCCTTGCGGATTCCGATCTGGGCGAACCCTTCGATATCGCGTTTATGAGCAATTTTCTTGAGCACCTTGATAACGGAGAACAGGTTCTTCGATTTCTTCGAGACGTTCGGAACGTACTTAAACCGGAAGGCAGACTTCTTATATTGCAGCCCAACTTTGCCCTGGTAGGTGCTGCATATTTTGATTTCATCGATCACAAAACAATTCTGACGGATAAATCTCTTGTTGAAGCCCTTGAGTTGGCTGGATTTGACATCGTTTATCTGAAGCGTCGCTTTCTTCCCTATACCTCAAAGTCTTCCATTCCCCGGGCGCCCTGGCTGGTTCGTCTCTATCTTGCTTTTCCGCCAGCTCACTGGCTGCTCGGAAAGCAGACCTTTGTCGTTGCAACTCCTTCCAAACAACATGCGTGAGCTTTTTTCGCTTCCTTTTCTTTTGACCTTGCTGGACTCATGAATTTTCAATATCCGGTTTATCTTGAAAATAACGATAACGATGATGAGTCGCTTGATGCCCGCAATTCGTGGCGCACCAACAG
>JAOUPW010000506.1 GCA_029879665.1 Rhodospirillales bacterium
GCCCAACCCCGGGAGCACGTTGAAAACACCCGCCGGGAAAAGATCGGCAGCCAACTCCGCCAGCCGCAGGGCGGACAAAGGCGTAAATTCACTCGGTTTCAAAATAACGGTATTGCCGGCAATCAGCGGCGCCGCGCTTTTTATGCAGGCGAACATGATCGGATGATTAAACGGGATCAACCGCGCGACCACGCCAAGGGGTTCGCGAACCGCGTAGTTTAGCTTTCCCGCTCCCATGGGAATGGTTTCGCCCTTGAGTTCGGTGGCGAGGCCCGCGAAAAAATCCAGCAGGGCGACGGAGATTTTCACATCGAATTGCATTCCCTGGAAGGGATTGCCCGAATTCATGGAATCCAGCAGGGCCAGTTCGTCGGCATGATCTTTGACGCGCTCCGCAAGTTCTTTTACGTAGCGTGCGCGTTCAATCGGCGGAAGATCGCCCCAGGCGCGCTGGGCTGCCCGCGCCGAATCGACCGCCTTATCGACATCCGCGGACTTTGCCGCCTGCACGTCCATCAGCAATTCGGAAGTCGCGGGATTGAAACATTCAATCACATCCCCCCCGATAGCCTGATGCCAGGCTCCTCCATAGAAAAGCCCATTTTTGCCGGGCAAAACGTTGGATCCGGATATCACTTTATCCGTTGCAGACGGCTGGCTCATCGCTCGACCCCTCCTATCATGCAAATGCGGATTTCACATTGTTTGTGCATAGTCCTTACCTTCTATCCTCGGGTGAGTGAGGTGGTGGTGCCCGAGTCATATCCGCGCGCAACATGCACGTCGACCACAGCCACCCCCCCATTATCAACGATATCAATCGCCGCCTTCAGGGTTTCGAGCAGGTCGTCCCGGTCGGTGACGGGACCAAAACCGGTTGCGCCCTGACCCTCGGCAAGTTTTGCGATATCCGGGGCCGGATCATCGATGGATTGGCCGATCCACCGGTTTTCAATCGGGCGGTCACGATGCCGGGCGACACGTTCCTGGTGAAGTTCGTCATTAAAGAAAGAGCGGTTGTTGGAAACGATGATCAACAAGGGTATGCGGTAATGAACGGCGGTCCAGATCGCAGTCAGCCCCATGAGACAATCGCCGTCTCCCAACACGGCTACCGGAAGACGTTGGGAACCCATCAGCGCGAGCGCCGCGCCGACCGACATGCCCGGCCCGGACCCGATGCCGCCGCCGCCATCGAAACCAAGGAAATCAAGAGGATGGCGAAAGGCGTAGAATTCCCCACTCCATCCGATCGGCAGACGAATAATCGCGATCTCCCGATCGCCGGTCGCTTCTTGCAACGAAACGGCGATATCTCCGATTCCCAGGGACTTCCCATCGCTTTTTGCAGAAGGGAAAGAGACCGCTTCATAAGCCGATCCGTCGCTGCCGGAAAAGTTTAGGGTTCTCGAAATCGCTTCGACAAATGCATCCGGCGTGGTCATAAAATAGTGGTCGGCAGGCGGTAGCGATTGATGGTCTTTGCTCCACCCATTGTGGTTGTATTGGTCCGGACTAACCTGAATGATATGGGCGTCGATGCCGGCGCCCTCATAGGCCAACGTCAACGTTCCACCAAGGTCAATCCAGTCGAGGCTTAATATCACATCAGCGTCCCGCAGCGCCTGCTTTGCGGGTTCGCCCGGGAACATGCCGGGGCTGCCCACATGGAACGGATGGTCCGTGGGGAAGGCGGCGCCGGTCTTCAGATCGGTTATCACGCGTGCTTTCAGCGTTTCCGCCAACCCAAGCCGTAGCGCCCAGGCATCTTCGCCGCGCGATACCCGCCCCATAAGGATCACCGGATTTTTTGCTCCGCTCAGCCGTTTCGCCGCTTCATGCAATGCATCGACATTGGGTGCGTTGGGCGGCGGCGGCGCGTAGCGTTTCGGGTCGGCCTGAGGAAGCGGCGCGGGAAGGGGGTCTTCCTGCATACGGGCGTCGAAATTGATATAAACTGGACCGCATGGCGGGGTCTGGGCGATCAGCGCACCACGATAAAGTGATTCAACCGCCGCCGCCGCCGATGCCGGCTGATCATCCCACTTTACATAATTGCGGACCAACGCCCCCTGGTCTTGGGTGGTGTGTATCCAATCAATCCAGGGCCTGCGCAAAGCCGCATCCATGGGACCGGTCGCGCCCATCAGAAGCACGGGGACGCGATCGCACCAAGCATCATATACCGCCATCGTCGCATGCATCAGCCCGACGTTACTATGGACGATCGCGCCCATTGGCCGCTCGGTGACCTTTGCATACCCATGAGCAAGGGCGACGGCATGTTCTTCATGCAGACACACGAGCATTTGGGGCGACTGGTTGCCAAGATGATTTACGAGACTGTCGTGTAGGCCGCGGTAGCTGGCTCCGGGGTTGAGCGCAATATAGGAAATGCCAAGGTCAGCCAGCGTTTCAGCGATGGCATCACTGCCATAGCAAGCGGCAGCCTTCTTGTTGGCTGCCCCCTCCTCCGGTCGCTCGATATCGGTTAAGATCTTATCCAAAATGGATTCACTGGCCGTAATTCATGGCCATGCGCTCCCCCTGTTGATGTTGTCGGCAGCGGTTTACCCCCCCTGCTCGCTTTAAGTT
>JAOUPW010000507.1 GCA_029879665.1 Rhodospirillales bacterium
CACCCCGGTCCGTCCCTTGAGCCGGCAGGTGGCTGTGATGTCGACGGCATTGCGGTCCGGATCGCAAGCAAGATCGACGGTCACCGACGAAAGCGCCAGGGGGTGGCACAGCGGAATCAGGTCCGGGGTTTTTTTGGCGGCCATGATTCCTGCAAGTTGCGCGACACTGAGCACGTCGCCTTTTTTGACGCCGCCTTCCATGATTTTGGCAAGCGTTTCCGCCTGCATGATGATCGAGCCCTTGGCGGTGGCGGTGCGTTCGGTTTGATCTTTATCCGAAACGTCGACCATGACGGCGTTGCCGTCGGCGTCGAGGTGAGTGAAATCGGCCATGGTTGGTCAGGCTCCGACTGCTTTGGGATGAGAATGGGACAGTAAGGCGCGGGTCGCGCTTTCCACGTCTGCCTCGCGCATCAGCGATTCGCCGATCAGGAAACAGTTGGCTCCGGCCCGCGACATCCGTTCGAGATCGTCCGAGGAATAAAGCCCGCTTTCCGAGACCAGCAGCCGGTCGTCGGGCACCAACTTCGCCAGCTCTTCGGTGGTGGCGATGTTCACTTCCAGGGTTTTCAGGTTACGATTGTTGATTCCGATCAATGGCGTCTTGAGCTTGAGCGCCCGTTCCATTTCCCCTGCATCGTGAACCTCAACCAGAACATCCATGCCATAGGCGTGGGCAACGGCTTCCATTTCCTTCGCCTGATCGTCGCTGAGGGCGGCCATGATCAGAAGGATGCAATCGGCGCCAAGGGCGCGGCTTTCGATAATCTGGTAAGGCTCAAGCATGAAATCCTTGCGCAGGGCCGGAAGTTTCACGGCCTTGCGGGCGGCGATTAGAAATTCGTCGGCGCCTTGGAAATAAGGAATATCCGTCAGCACCGAAAGGCAACTTGCGCCGCCGGCCTGGTATGCCCGGGCCAAGGATGCGGGATCGAAATCGGCGCGGATCAATCCCTTGGAAGGGGAAGCCTTCTTGATCTCCGTGATCAGCCCATAACGACCGGCTGAAACGGATTGGACCAGATGTTCGATAAACCCCCGGGGTGGCAGGGCGGCGCGGGCCTGGGCTTCGATCGCGTCAAGGGGGCGTGCCTGTTTGCTGGCCGCGATATGTTCGCGCTTGTCGGCGCAGATGCGGGCAAGAATATCACTCATCCGCCGACTTCGTGTTCCAGGATTTCGGGCGGCTTGGAATTGGTGATATCGTTAAGTTTTTGCAGCGTCGCCTTGGCGCTTCCGTCGTCAATGGCGGCGGCGGCCAGCGCCACGCCGTCCTTTAAGGTGTCGGCCTTGCCGGCGACGATCAGGGAGGCGGCCGCGTTCAACAACACGATATCCCGATAGGGGCTTTTCGTTCCCGCCAGCATGGCGCGGATAGCGTCGGCGTTTTCTTCCGGTGTTCCGCCCTTCAGGTCCTGGGGTTTGGCTATGGCAATCCCGGCTTCTTCCGGGGTCACCGTAAAGGTGGAAATCCTGCCGTCTTTCAATTCAGCCACATCGGTCGGGCCCGTGGTCGTCATCTCGTCGAGGCCGTCGGAGCCGTGCACCACCCAGGCCCGTTCCGAACCCAGATTGCCGAGCACTTTGGCCATGGGCTCGATCCATTCGCGGGCGAAGGCGCCGGTCATCTGCCGCTTGACCCCGGCCGGATTGGAAAGGGGGCCGAGCAGGTTGAAAATGGTGCGGGTGCCGAGTTCCACCCGGGCGCCGCCGACGTGACGCATGGCGCTGTGGTGGCGGGGAGCCATCAGGAAACCGATGCCCGCCTCCCAGACGGATTTTTTGACCAGCGCCATATCGGCGTCGATGTTAATGCCCAACGCCATCAACACATCTGCGGCGCCGGATTTCGACGATAACGCCCGGTTTCCGTGCTTGGCGATGGGTACACCGCAGGCGGCGACGACAATGGCGGCGCCAGTCGAGATATTGTAGGTGCCGGACGCATCGCCGCCGGTGCCGACGATGTCGATGGCGTCCGCCGGGGCTTCGATGTGCAGCATCTTGGCGCGCATCGTGCGCACGGCGCCGGTGATTTCATCCACGGTTTCGCCGCGCACGCGCAGCGCCATAAGAAAGCCGCCGATCTGGGCCGGGGTCGCGTCGCCCGACATGATGATGTTGAAAGCGGTTTCGGCTTCCCCTTCGTTAAGCGAGATGCCGGTGGCGACCTTGGCCAGTAGTTCCTTCATGCGGGTGAGAGAATCTGTCATGCCGCCGCCTTGTCCTTGGAATGTGTCAGATTGATAAAATTCTTGAGGAGCTGATGTCCGTGTTCGGAAGCAATGCTTTCGGGATGAAACTGAACCCCGTGAATAGGAAATTCCTTGTGCCGAATACCCTGGATAACGCCGTCGTCGCTTTCCGCCGTGACCTCCAGACACTCGGGCAGGCTAACACGATCCACCATCAGTGAATGATAGCGGGTTGCCATGAACGGATCGGGCAGGCCGGAAAATACGCCCGTCCCCCGATGCCGAATGGCGCTGACCTTGCCGTGCATGGGAGCAGGGGCGAGCACCACGCGGCCGCCGAAGGCCTGACCGATGGCCTGATGACCCAGGCATACGCCTAAGATGGGCACGGTTCCCGC
>JAOUPW010000508.1 GCA_029879665.1 Rhodospirillales bacterium
CATCGGGCTTGAAGCCGACATCCTTGCCCTTGGAGGTGATGACGATGTTGGGAACGACCACGTTGCTGATCGTGTAGCCGTCGTTTTCAGAGCGCCATAGTTCGTTGAAACCGACGGCGCCGCCACCGCCGGTCTTGTAGACGATCCGGATATCGACGCCGAGTGCTTCTTTCAGACCGGGCACGAGCCGACGCGCCTGCTGATCCGATCCGCCGCCCGGCGAGTAAGGTACGATGAACGTGATGGGTTTATCAGGGTATTCCGCATTGGCGGCACCCGCGGTCACAGCCACGAGCGCACCCGCGACAGCGCCAAGAATTCCGCTGCGCAGATAATTTCGTTTTACCATCTAAGTTTCCTCCCAATATGTAAGTTTAATTCATTGTTGAGACGGCATTTTTTTGTCATCTCAACGACAAAACCAATTCTGTAGCCTAAAGGCGATCATCGGTGTTCACGAACGTAATCGTCCACATAATAATAAGCCAGCGGCAAATGTCCACAATTCGTAGGCATATTACAGAGTAAATAAAGCGAGAACATATGTATATAATTTAAACGAATACTCTTCTCGTGCTAGGCTATTTCTTTCAGCCAAACGCGCAATTCCCGTTGGCCATTGAATCCGCCGGTCAAATGTCTTCCCGTGAAAATTGCCAATGGTTGATATCTCGGGATAATTAACCTTTAGGTTGAAAAAGCCAATCTCCCTACCGCGGTCCGGGTTGTTTTGCGCCGTGGCGGCGTTACGCCCCTTTGCCGATGCCCTGCATCGTCATGTGGAACGCGCCTGACCTCTAATCCCGGTCACATTGATTTAATCTTACGGGAAGGCGCTCTAGGAAGCCTCTGCGAGGCGCCGCTGGAGTTCTTCGACGTTAGGCACATCGGTATAATCCTCGCTTAGATTTCCCGAACCCGCCGGACTTTTGCAGGAGAAGAAGCGGCAGGGACTTTCGAGAATCCGAATGCCGTGGACGGTGTTCCGCGGGATGTGAACGAGATCTCCGGGACCGATGGTGATAATTTCGTCGCCGAGCAGATGGGCGACGCGGCCCTCAAGCATGTAGATCCACTGTTCATCATTGGGGTGGGAGTGCGGCGGCGGAACTTCGTCGGCCTTGTAGGTTACGATGCCAACCTTAATTAGCTCGCCCCCGTACTGCATAATCGAGACATTCGGGTTCTTAACATCTGGGGTCGCCTGCATGTCCTTAGCCTTGTAGACCGGCATCGAATACGCTCCTTTTCCAAATTCACGTGTGATTTTCTACGGATTAAAATCTAATAATAGCACGCAAGCAATCAAATAAGGGAACCCGAAGGTTCCCTTATTTTTGTTTAGAAAGTTTTATCGCCTTAAAGGCGCGCCTTATAGGGATGAATTAGTGTTCCGGGTATGTGTAGGGCGTTGCCGTTTCATACTGATTCACATCATTCAGATAAGCACGGGCTGGCGTCAAGACTGTGGAATAAGGAAGCTCCATGTGGTTTATCCACCCGTCCTTGTCGAGTTCAGTGACTTCTCCGTCACCTGTCATATCAACGGCAATGTCATTATTATCATACCTATGCGCACCTTGGAATCCTTCCCAAATGTTGCGCACATTCGTGAAAGGCTCACCATAAACACCATTACCCGCGGGGTTAGCAAGAATATTGGCGGCCAGGACACTTCGGTAGCCGGAACGGCAAAGAGTCATAATCGGGGTGTCAAGATTGCCATCTACGGCTAACAGGACTTCATCATAAAAAACTTGCGGGTCTTGACCGACATAGGGTGAACCTTCGCTTGCCCAATTAATATGAGGAAAGGGAACATTATAAGACCCCTTAGGGTGCCCGGCGGCATGTTCGCCGAGAGTGCGAACGTCAATCAATGCTGCGGGTATATCCTTGCTTCCCTTGTTGCTCGTTATCAACAAATACGCCTTTGCAGCGCTGATTTCGGAATTGTAATCCCGGTCCCAACCAGGGCGATTGCCTTCGGCGGCCACGGGTCCAACGACCATAAAGGATAGGGCCAAGCCGGCGGCAGCCAGGCCCAGGGTTTTGACATATTTCGAGTGTTGGAACATCTTTCTTTCCCCCCTGTTATAAAAAAACCGCCCGATTCATGTTGTTTATTCCGGGCGCCCGGCCTCACAACGATGCCGTTGAATTTTAATAACATCTTGTTGCATTGGAAGACAAGTCGCTAGCACTTACAGAATTTTGTTGTAAAATGAAACACTGCACAGGTAGTTCCCCGCGCCCATTTGGGTGCTCCGTTTGCGCCATTTTTTAAAATCAGCATGTCCGCTATGGATCAAAAGCAGACATCTGGGCCAAGCTTTATGAATGATGGCTTTCCGTGGAAAAACGGACAATTTCCGTGCTCAGGTTTGTCCCGTGCGATTTTTTCTGAATTTCTGAAATTTCAGCGTATTGGGAAATTGGTGGGCGCACCAGGACTCGAACCTGGGACCCGCTGATTAAGAGTCAGCTGCTCTACCAACTGAGCTATGCGCCCCACCGAGGAGGCATATAGCAGAGGCTCCGGCCTTTGTCGATACGCCAGGTCCCGGTTTTAACGGATAATTGGCGCCCCCC
>JAOUPW010000032.1 GCA_029879665.1 Rhodospirillales bacterium
GCCAACATCGCTTATGGCCGGGCCGGCGCCGACGAAGACGACATCCTCGCCGCCGCTAAGGCCGCCGCCGCCCATGAATTCATCCAGGATCTGCCCCTGGGTTACGAGACCATGGTCGGCGAACAGGGCGTCAAGCTGTCGGGCGGACAGCGCCAGCGCCTGGCCATCGCCCGGGCCATGCTCAAGAACGCGCCGATCCTTCTTCTCGATGAAGCAACCTCGGCCCTGGATACGGAATCCGAACGCCAGGTTCAGACGGCGCTCAAGGGCTTGATGGCGGGCCGCACCACCCTGGTCATCGCCCATCGCCTATCAACGGTCCAGGATGCGGATATCATCTATGTCGTCGATAATGGTAGAATTATCGAATCCGGCGGCCACCAGGATCTGTTGCGCCAGGGAGGGTCGTATGCCCGTCTGTACGCGCTTCAATTCGCCAACACCGCAACCGAAATGAAAGATTCCTCCGAGGCTCTGGTCTAATCTCGTGCGCCTTAGCAAAAAAATTCTCAGCAACGAACACTTGCGCGGCTTCCTGTGCTGGTTGGGATCGCTTTACATCCGGCTGGTGCATGCTACGACCACGTGGACGGTAATCGGCGGCGAGCGTCCGGCGCAACTATGGGCTCGGGACAAACCTTTCATTCTGGCGTTCTGGCACGGCCGCATCTTGATGATGCCCTATTGCTGGCGGCGGAATGTTCCCATCCACATGCTGATCTCCCAACATCGGGACGGGCAGATCATCGCCAAGACCGTATCGCATTTCGGAATCAAGACCGTGGCGGGGTCCAGTTCCCGGGGCGGCGCCGGGGCATTGCGCGCCATGCTCAAATCGTTGAAGGCGGGAGAAAGCGTCGGCATCACGCCCGACGGCCCCCGCGGCCCCCGGATGCGCGTTTCGGACGGCATTATTTCCGTCGCCCGACTGTCCGGAGTTCCGGTTCTCCCCGCGAGCTACGCCATCGAACGGCACCGGGTGCTCGGCACCTGGGACCGGTTCGTCGTCGCCCTGCCCTTTTCCAAAGGCGTGATCATCTGGGGCAATTCCATCCGGGTGCCCCGTGAGGCCGATGAGACCGAACAGGAAATCGCCCGCCACGACCTGGAAATCATGCTCAACGACATCACCGCCGAAGCCGATCGGTTGTGCGGCGTTGAGACCATCGACCCCGACTGGGACGCCGATCATGAAAGCGCCTGAATTCTGGGAAAGCGGCAAGGGCGGAGCGCCCGCGTTGGTATTATCGCTCCTCTTGTCGCCTTTGGGATGGGCCTATGGCGCCCTGACACGGCTGCGTCTGAAAGCGGCGCGGCCCTGGCGGGCAACTGTGCCGGTGATCTGCATCGGCAACCTGACCGCCGGTGGCGCCGGCAAAACGCCGGTGGCCCTGAACATCGCCGGGCGGATTCGGGAAAAGTGGGTCAATGTGCATTTCGTCAGCCGCGGATACGGCGGGCGTCTCGCCGGGCCGGTGCGGGTCGATCCCGAGAGCCATACCTTCCGGGATGTGGGCGACGAGGCCCTGCTGCTGGCCCGAGCCTGCCCGACCTGGGTCGGACGCGACCGGGTGCGAACCTGTCGCGCCGCCATCGAGAATGGAGCCGAAGCCATCATCATGGACGATGGCTTTCAAAATCCTGGCGTGGCCAAGGATTTATCCTTGCTGGTGGTGGACGGCGCCTATGGGTTCGGCAACGGACGGATGATCCCCGCCGGCCCCTTGCGCGAACCGGTGGCGCAAGGATTGCGGCGGGCCGACGCCGTGATCCTGATCGGTGTTGATTCCCACGGAACACAACAGTTTATCGCCAACGGCGCGAACAAGTACATCCCGGTGCTGCGCGCCCATGTGAAGCCGGGGCCGGAAGGAAAGGAACTGATAGGACAGCCGGTCGTCGCCTTCGCTGGCATCGGCCATCCGCAAAAATTCTTTAATACCCTACTCGATCTGGGCTGCCGGATTCTTAAAGCCCACCCCTTCCCCGACCACCACCGCTTCTCTCCAGGCGAGGTGGAAGCCATCCTACGCGAGGCAGGGGACGTTAACGCCCTTCCCATAACCACGGAAAAAGACAGTGTCCGCATTGCCCCTCAGTTAGCGGACCGGGTTAAGGTCTTGACCATTCGCCTGGAATGGGAAGATGAAACAACCCTGGATACCGTATTGCAATCCCTGGAATGTCATGGCCGCTAGAACCTCCCTTCACGGCGTCATTCGCCACCGCGTGGTCCACCCCCTGCAGGCGGCGGGTGCTTATCTGGCCTTCACCGTCCTTCGCCTGATTCCGCTTGCCTGGGCGTCGGCGGTGGGCGGCTGGCTGGGGCGCACCTTCGGCCCCTACCTGGGAATAACCTCCAGGGCGCGGCGCAACCTGAGCTTGGCCTTTCCGGAAAAAACGAAATCCGAAATCGAAGCCATCATCGCCGCCATGTGGGACAATCTGGGCCGGACCGCGTTTGAATACCCGCATCTGGACCGACTCCGTTTTTACGATGACGGCGGCGATGTCGAGGTTCTCAACCCCGAACACATCGACGCTCTCAAGAACGACGGCAAGGCCGGTATCTTCTTTTCCGCCCACCTCGCCAATTGGGAAGTCGCCGCCCTGGGTGCGGTCCGGCGCGGACTGCCCATCCATCTGATCTACCGGGCGCCCAACAATCCCTGGGTTGACCGTTTGTTTCACCACCGCCTACCCGGGGACAGCGAAATGATCCCCAAGGGATCCATCGGCGCCAAGCGCGCGATCAAGATGCTGACTTCCGGCGAACATTTAGGGATGCTGGTGGATCAGAAAATGAACGACGGCATCGCGGTGCCCTTTTTCGGCCGCGACGCCATGACCGCGCCGGCGCTGGCCCTGTTCGCGCTCAAGTATGACTGTCCGGTGGTTCCTGCCAGGGTCGAACGCCTGAAGGGCGCGCGCTTTCGCATTACCGTGTTTCCGCCGCTGGAGATTGTTCGCACCGGCGATATTCATTCCGATATTCTCGCCAACATGACCCGGGTCAACGCCATGATCGAAAGCTGGATCCGGGAAAAACCGGAACAATGGCTGTGGCTGCACAACCGCTGGCCTGAATAAAGCAAATCCCAAGCGGACCTTTTCCGTCCGCGACGACGTATTTGCGGCATAACAACCGAAGCAATCCGCACACGCAAAAACGGCCGGCTATGCCGGCCGCTTTCTCCCCTCTCCCCCCGATGCCGCAATAAAACGCCTTGCCGGGGGCAAGGCGTTTTACAATTTTAACTTCAGCTCTTGGGTTTCGTTGTTGCCTTGGAACTTTCGGCAACGCTCGAGCCGGTTTCAGTCGACGTGCCGGCGGTCCGGTCCTTGTGACCAAGGCATTCGGCGCTGGCCGTGGCGGCGAAAGAAACCGCCAGAAGCCCGGCAGACACGATAAGGATTAACTTGCGCATCCTGTGATCCTCCATAGGGAAAATTGCACGATAGCCCGATGAGCCTACACCGATTCGAGAATGAGTATCAATGTCTCCTTAGGACCCCTTAAAAAAACCGGAATTTCATGGCTTTGGCGTGACCCTGGGCATGGGCCCGGTCAGCAGCATGGGATCCAGATGGGTTTTAAACCAGGTTACGCCCCAATGGAGATGAGCCCCGGTGGCCCGCCCGGATCTGCCGACCCGCCCCAGGGAAGCGCCCTTGGCGACCCATTGGCCCTGTTTCACCAGGATTTCACTCATATGGGCATAGACCGAGGTCAACCCGTGGCCATGATCCAACATCACCGTCTTGCCTGTGAAAAACATATCCTCATGGGCCATCGCCACCACGCCCGAGGCGGGTACGGTAATGAGCGTTCCTTCCGGCGCCGCGATATCGACGCCGTTGTGAGGGTTGCGCGGTTTTCCGTTGAGGATCCGCTGGCTGCCGTAAACCCCGGAGACCCGGCCCCGGAGCGGCCAGTCGAAACCGGAGGAAAAATCCGCCCGGTCCCGGTCCTCCTCCCGCGCCAGGCGGATCAGTGCGTTGTCGGCGTTGATCCGTTTCAGGGCGACCGCATCCGGCGTTACTTTTTTTTGCGGAAGGCCTTCGATGCGCTGAATATCGTAGTCCCGCTTCCCAATCGTCAGGATCCGCGACTCGGCCATGCCGCCGGGGATCACGACTTCAAGGGATGTGGTTGGGCCGGCGTCCCGGCCGAACCCGATCAGGAACAGCCCCTCGGCGGAAACCCGCACCTGTTTGCCCGCGAACCTGACCCGGGCACCGGGGAGGGTGTGGCCGATGGCCAGGCCGCCCTGAACAAAGTTGCCGGTGAACGAAACTGAATCCGTCGCCTGCGCCGGAGAAGCCCAAAAAGGCAAAAGCAAGATCAGCCAAAATCCGAAAGCGCGCCGGATCATTTTCACAACAACTTTCCCTGGCGCCCGTTTTCCCTGCCGGGCGGTTTGGCTTTTGGGTTGCCGGGCGGTTTTTTTGCGCCGGGGGAGTGTTTATCCGTGACGGTGACCGGGGCTTTGCCGTCCTTGAACTGAACGGTGAGATCCTGGCCCGGTGACGTTTCCTTGACCGAAACCACCGGCTGATCGTTGCCGTCCCGGATCAGGGCAAACCCGCGCTCGAGAACGCCTTTATAGGAATAGCTTTTCAACAGAGAACCGGCATGGCGCAATTCGGCGCGTCTATCCTTGAGCGTGGCGCCGCCGGCGCGGGCCAGGGACGCCCCCTGCGCCTGAAGACGGCTTTCGGCCAATGCCAGCCTTTGCCGGGGATGGGGCAGGCGGGCAGCAAGCTCCCTGAGTTCGGAGCGGCGCCCGACAATCCCAACCCTGAGGCTGTTCTTCAAACGCTCGGCCCAATCATCAAGGCGCTGACTGACCTCCCCCAACAGGCGACCGAGATCGGGCAGACCGCGTGCCAGTCCCGCCAGATGTGTACGGCGTTCACCCAACAGTCGGGAAACCGCCGAGGCCATGCGCCCGCCGGCGTCCATTACCCCGGCGACTAGGTCCACGCGCACCGGCACCGCCATTTCGGCGGCCGCCGTCGGGGTTGGCGCGCGCACGTCGGCGGCCAGATCGATAAGCGTGGTGTCCGTTTCATGTCCAACCGCCGAAATCAGGGGAATATCGCTGGCGGCGGCCGCACGCACCACTTTTTCTTCGTTGAAAGCCATCAGGTCTTCCAGACTGCCGCCGCCCCGGGCGACGATCAGCACATCGGGCCGAGGCACCTTGCCGCCGGGAACAAGAGCATTGAAGCCTTTAATGGCCGCCGCCACCTGGTCCGCCGCGGCCTCGCCTTGCACCAGCACCGGCCAGATCAGAACCCGGCGCGGAAACCGGTCTTCCAGACGATGCAGGATGTCGCGGATCACCGCTCCTGTGGGTGAAGTCACAACGCCGATGATTTCTGGCAAAAAGGGAATTTTCCGCTTAGCGTCTTCGTCGAACAGGCCCTCGGCGGCCAGTTTCCTCCGCCGGTCGTCAAGCAGCTTCAAGAGCGCCCCTTCGCCGGCCAGTTCCATGCGTTCGACGACGATTTGATAGCGCGACCGGGGCGCATATGAGGTTATGCGTCCCGTGACCACCACTTCCATGCCGTCTTCCGGCATCAGCCCGAGACGGGCGGCGCTGCCGCGCCAGCAGACTCCGTCCAGCACCGCGTCCGCATCTTTCAGGGAAAAGTACAGGTGACCCGACCCTGCCCGGGTAAAGCCTGAAATCTCGCCCCGGACCCGAACGGCGGGAAAAGCCCCTTCCAGCGCACGCTTCAACGCTTTGGACAATTCGCCGACGCTCAAAATCGGCGTATTGTGATCGGAATCAAGTGGTGCTGGTGTATTTGTCATCCCGCGACTATGTATGATACATAACGAAGCATCAAAGCAAGAAACGAGGACGGCATCTATGAAGGTACTGGTGGTTGGCTCTGGAGGCCGCGAACATGCACTTTGCTGGGCGATCAAAAAATCGCCTAAATGCAAGGAACTCTTCTCTGCCCCCGGAAATGCGGGTATCGCTCAGATCGCTGAATGTGCCGACATTGCCGTTGACGATATCAACGGCTTGGTTTCCTTCGCTAAATCAAAAAATATCGATTTTGTCGTCGTCGGACCTGAAATCCCGCTGGTCGCGGGTCTGGTTGACCGGCTGAACGCAGCCGGGATCATGGCTTTTGGGCCCAACGCGGCGGCGGCCGAGCTGGAAGGCTCAAAAATCTTCATGAAGGATTTGTGCGCCAAGTACGGCATCCCCACGGGAAAATACGAATACTTCGATGATTGCGACGCTGCCAAGGAATATCTGATCCGAAATCGTCCCCCCATCGTCGTCAAGGCTGATGGGCTTGCCGCCGGCAAGGGCGTAATCCTGTGCCGCAACGAAAACGAAGCGTTTGCCGCCATCGATCACATCATCAGCGAGCGTGCGTTTGGCGCCGCCGGCGACCGGGTGGTGATCGAGGAATTCCTGCACGGGGAAGAAGCCAGCTTTTTCGCGTTGGTGGACGGCGAACATGCCATCCCCCTAGTCACCGCCCAGGACCACAAAGCCGTCAACGACGGCGATGAAGGTCCCAACACTGGCGGCATGGGCGCCTACACGCCGGCACCGGTGGTAGACGCCGCCATGTCACAACGGATCATGGACGAAATTATCACCCCCACGGTCAAGGCCATGGCCGCCGAAGGCCGTCCTTACAAGGGCGTGTTGTTCGCCGGTATTATGATTTCCGAGAACGGACCTAAGGTCCTTGAATTCAACGTCCGCTTCGGCGATCCCGAATGCCAAGCCATGATGCTGCGCCTGAAATCCGACATTCTGGAAGCTCTTCATGCCTGCGCCACCGGCAAACTGAAAAAGGTTAAGCTGGACTGGCATGACGAAACCGCCCTCGTGGTGGTCATGGCGACGAAGGGCTATCCCGGTTTTTATGAAAAGGGATCTGAAATCCGGGGCCTTGATAAGGTCAACGGATCCGATGACGTCCATGTCTTCCATGCCGGCACCCGGGAAGACGCCGGCCGCATTATCGCCAACGGTGGACGCGTACTGGGCGTGACCGCCCTTGGCTCGAACGTCGCCAAAGCGCAAAAGCGCGCCTATCAGACCGTTGACGGTATCGACTGGCCGGAAGGATTCTGCCGCCGGGATATTGGCTGGCGAGCCATCAATCGATAAGGCTGGCGATACATTACCCGCCAAGGACAACCATCATGGACGATAAAACCCGCACCGAACTGGAAGCCGCCGCTTTTCGCGGCCTGGTCGGTCATTTGCAAAAACGCACCGATGTGCAGAATATCGACATCATGAATCTTGCCGGGTTCTGCCGCAACTGTCTTTCCAAATGGTACATGGCCGCGGCCAAGGAACGCGGCATCGACATGTCCTACGATGAGGCCCGGGAAGTGGTCTACGGCATGGCCTATGACGAGTGGAAAGACAAATATCAGTTAGAAGCCAGCGACGAACAAAAAAATAAGTTCAAGGAAACCATGCCGCTGCACGCCGAGATCAGCGGCCACACTTGAGCCCGCCGTTTCCGCGGTTAGCGCCGTGCCCGGAAAAATTCCTTCAATAATTCCCCGCAGGCCTGTTCCTCCACACCGCCGATCACTTCCGGGCGGTGGTGGCAGGTAGGTTGATCGTAGAAACGCGGCCCGTGCTCGACGCCGCCGCCCTTGGGATCGTAGGCGCCGAAGACGAGCTTGCGGATCCGGGCAAATGAGATCGCGGCGGCGCACATGGCGCAAGGTTCCAGGGTTACGTATAGATCGCAATTCTCCAGCCGCGGATTGCCGCCAGCCATGGCCGCGTCGCGGATCGCCAGCACTTCGGCATGGGCCGTAGGATCGCCGAGTTCCTCGGTGCGGTTGCCGGCGGCGGCAAAAATTTCCCCTGTCGCACTGTCCACCAGTACCGCGCCCACCGGCACTTCGCCGCGCTCACCTGCTTTTAGCGCCTCTTCGATGGCGCTTTTCATGGGGTTGCGATTGTTCATGACCGCACCCTGCCCGCTGATGGAACGCGGCGTCAAGGGGCGCGGTCCGCTTGCCCGGACTGCGCCTAAAGCCTAAAGTGCGCGGATTATGGATATCCCGATTATCGGCATTACCCTGGACCACGAAGAACCCGGCAGCTATTCCAAGTTTCCGTGGTATGCGGCACGGGTGAATTATGCTTCCGCCGTGGCTCGCGCCGGCGGATTGCCTGTGTTTTTGCCTTATCAGATGACTTTGGTGGACAAGTATCTCGACACCATCGACGGACTGATCATCACCGGCGGAAATTTCGACGTCGACCCGTCGCTGTTCGGCGCCGACCACCGCCACGCCGCCGTCAAGACCAAGGAAGCACGCACCGAATTCGAAGCCGCCCTTACCAAGGGCGCCCTTCAACGCGGCGGACCGGTGTTGGGCATTTGCGGCGGCATGCAACTTCTCAACGTTCTTCTCGGCGGCACTCTGATCCAGCACATTCCTGACCAAGTCGAAAACGCGCTGGCTCACGAACAACCCGGCCCCCGCGATGAAACCAGTCACGACGTTATCATCAAGGAAGATACCCTGCTGCATCGCATTATCGGCGGCAGGGGCGGCAATACCATTGCCGTCAATAGCGCCCATCATCAGGCCGCGGGCGACGTGCCCGCCACCGCCGTCGTCAACGCCACCGCGCCAGACGGCGTGATCGAAGGAATCGAGGCGCCGGATTATTTTTTCTGCCTCGGGGTGCAGTGGCATCCCGAATTCGAACTAACCGACGCTGACGTTCGCATTTTCGCGGCCTTCGTCGAAGCCGCGCGGCGCTATGCCAAACCCGAGTGAACCCAAACCCGAAAGAATTGCCAAGGTTTTGGCGCGCGCGGGACTTTGTTCCCGGCGCGACGCCGAACGGTGGGTCGCCGAAGGGCGGGTTAAGGTCAACGGTAAAATCCTTACCACCCCGGCAGTCACGGTCATCCCTTCGGATACCGTTCAGGTGGACGGCAAACCCCTACCGCAAGCGCAGGCCCCCAGATTGTGGCGTTATCACAAACCTCCCGGGCTGGTCACCAGCCACCGCGATCCGGAAGGCCGGCCGACCGTTTTCGAACGGCTGGACAAGCGCCTGCCCCGGGTGGTTTCCGTGGGACGGCTCGATCTCACCTCGGAAGGGTTGCTGCTGCTGACCAACGACGGCGGTCTGGCGCGCCGGATGGAACTGCCCTCGACGGGATGGCTCCGGCGCTACCGGGTGAGGGTGCACGGCACCGTCAGCGCCGACAAGCTAGCCTCGCTCAAGGACGGCATCACCATCAGCGGTATTCAATACGGCCCGATCAAAGCCGCCCTCGATAGCCAACGCGGCGCCAATGCCTGGTTGACGGTGTCGCTGACGGAAGGCAAGAACCGGGAAATCCGCAAAGTGATGGAACACTTGGGGCTTACCGTTACCCGCCTGATTCGAACCACCTACGGTCCTTTTCAGTTGGGACATTTGGAAAAAGGCCAGATCGCCGAGGTTCCGCCCAGAACGATGCTTGAACAACTGGGCACGTCGCCTTCCGGCGACGGAATAGTATCCAAAGACAAGCTCGCCAAAACGGGCTGGGCCAAACCCAAGGAAAAGAAAAATGCCCGGCCCCGCACAAAGTCGGACGGAAAAAATAAATCGGATAAAAGTTCTTCTTTGGAAAAACCTTTTGCCGGCAAACCTTATCGGAAAAAGAGACAATCAAAACCTAAACTGAAGTCCGCATCTTCCCGCCCCAAGGATCGGCGTACATGAGAATAGTCGGCGGCAAATTTCGCGGCCGTCCTCTAAAAGCCCCCGACGGCCAAGCCCTTCGCCCCACTTCTGACCGGGCCAGAGAAGCTATTTTCAACATCCTGATTCATAAATTCGAA